>NZ_PKFA01000057.1:0-139043 GCF_002919275.1 Thermocrispum sp.
GGTGACCGGGAGCTCGCCGTGTTCCGGCGTTGTCACTACTGGTGGCGGCGGCTTCCCGATGGTGAGGTGCGCATCCTGGCCGGGTGAGCATCCCGGCCGGCTCCATCCGGAGGGGCCTGTCGGGCGCGGATCCGTTCCGGATGACGGTCGGGCCACCCCGGGGCGGCGCAGGACCGGTTCGGCTCACCGGCGGCCGCCCTGACCGGTCCGGGCGGAGACCGGCACATCCGGTGTCGGCCGCCGCCCCGGATCAGTTCGTCTCTGCGGGCTCGACCACCGGGTTGAGCAGCGTGCCGTCCTTCAGGAACTGTTCGAGGTTGGCTGCGGCGATGTCGGACATCGCCTTGCGGGTCTCCACCGTCCCACTGCCGACGTGCGGCAGCAGCATGACGTTGTCCAGCTCGCGCAGGCGCTCCGGCACATGGGGCTCGTTGGTGTAGACGTCCAGCCCGGCGCCGGCCAGCCCGCCGGTGGCCAGCAACTCGACCAGTGCTTCCTCGTCGATGACGCTCCCGCGGGAGACGTTGACCAGGTAGCCGTCGGGGCCGAGCGCGGTGAGCACCGAACGGTCGACCAGTCGTGCGGTTTCCGGGCCTCCCGTGACCGCCACGACCAGCACGTCCACCGCCTCGGCCAGCGCAACAGGAGAGTCGTAGTACGGGTAGCCGACGTCGGCGACGCGGCGCCGGTTGTGGTAGGCGATCCGGCAGCCGAACGGCTCCAGCCGCGCCGCGACCGCGCGGCCGATCCGGCCCAGGCCGAGGATGCCGACGCGGGTCCCGCCGACCTTGCGGGTGAGGCGGAACGGGCCCTCGGTCTCCCAGCGGCCTTGCCGTACGTACCGGTCCGCCGCGGCGAAGCCGCGCAGCGCGTCGAGCAGCAGCGCCACCGCCGTGTCGGCGACGCAGTCGGTCAGCACGTCTGGTGTGTTGCTGACTCCGATGCCGCGGCGCTCGGCTTGGGCGAGGTCGGTGGAGTCGCAGCCGGTGCCGAAGTTGATCACTGCGCGCAGGTTCGGCAGCGCCGCCATCAGCTCGCTGCCGACGCCGGTGAACGACGTCGTCACAGCCACGTGCACGGAGGCGGCGTGCTCGGCGAGAAACGCCTCGCGTTCTGCTCCGCCGGGGAGCACCAGCGGGTCGTGCTTGTCGACCACCGCCTGCAGCCACGGCGGCAACGGACCGACGGCCAGCACGCGGCCGCCACTGGACGATGCGTGGTGATCACCCGAAGACATGAAGCTCATTGTGGCCCGTGCTCACCCACCGCTCAGGCAAGCCAGATGAAGAACGCCACGACCACGGCGAACAGCACGTAGCCGACGGGGTGCACCTCCCGCCAGCGTCCGCGCGCGACCATCGTCAGCGGGTAGAAGAACAGACCGACGGCGATGCCGGTGGCCACCGAGTAGGTCAGCGGCATGGTGATGACGGCGAGGAAGACCGGAATGGCGAACTCGATCCTGGTCCAGTCGACCTCGCCGAGCCCGCGCGCCATCAGCACCCCGACGACGATCAAAGCCGGGGCGGTCACCGCAGGCGTGACGACACCCAGCAGCGGGGAGAAGAACAACGCGAGCAGGAACAGCACCGCGGTGGCCACCGAGGTCAGCCCGGTCCGGCCGCCCGCGGCCACGCCCGCGGACGATTCGACGTAGGCGGTGGTGGTGGAGGTGCCCAGGACCGCGCCGCCCATCGCAGCGACCGAGTCCGACACGAACGCAGCCCGCGCACGCGGCAGCTTGCCGTCCCGCAGCAAGCCCGCCTGGTTGGCGATGGCGATCAGCGTCCCGGAGGTGTCGAAGAAGTCGACGAACATCATGGTGGCGATGGCCACCAGCATCTGGCCGACGAACAGGTCGGGCAGGCTGGTGACCGCCTGGCCGAAGGTCGGCGCCAGGCTGGGCACGCCGGACACGATGCCGGACGGCGGCTCGATCACGCCGAAGATCACGCCCACCGCGCCGGTGAGCAGCATGCCGTAGAACACCGCTCCGCGCACGCCCTTGACCAGCAGGGCGGCGGTGGCCACCAGGCCGAACAGGGCGAGCACGGTGCTCGGCTTGCCCAGGTCGCCCAGGGCGACGAACGTCGACTCGTCCGCCACCACGATCTCGGCGTTGCGCAGCCCGATGAAGGCGATGAATGCGCCGATCCCCGCGCCGGTGGCCAGCTTGAGCGGCATCGGGATGGCGTTGATGATCGCTTCGCGCAGCCCGGTCAGCACCAGCACGAAGATCAGGAACCCGCTGACCAGCGTCCCGGCCAGCGCGGTCTGCCAGGGGATGCCGAAGCCTTGCACGACGGTGAACGCGAAGAAGGCGTTGACGCCCATGCCCGGCGCCAGGGCGATCGGGTAGCGCGCCCACAGGCCCATCACCAGCGTGCTCAGCGCCGCCGCCAGCCCGGTGGCGACGAACACCGCCTCCCGGTCCATGCCCGCCTCGCCCAGGATCTGCGGGTTGACGAACAGGATGTACCCCATCGCCAGGAAGGTGGTCAGGCCGGCGAGCAGTTCGCGCCCCACCGTGGTGCCGTGCTCGGACAGCCGGAAATAGCGGTCCAGCAGCCCGCCCTCGGACGTCCTGGTCTTCTGGTCGTTCACCGCCATGCCCACCTCCGCGAAAAGAACGGTGTCACCCTGCCAAGTGACGGACCGCGCGACAACACCTGGGACCTGTTCTGCGCTGTGATTTCGGCAATGCCGCGCGCCGCGAGGACGCGCGTCGGGTTGCCGGTGGCACGACGGCCGTGCTGGCGAACGCCCGCCGGACACGCGGAGCCGATCGACTGCGCCCTTCTTGGTGCCCGGCTTGCGGAGAACGTCCGCCGGACACGCGGAGCCGATCGCCGCAGCGCACGGACGGCCGGGTGGATGCGGGGTCTTCCGGCGCTTGCTTGCACCGCCGAACTGGGGTGGAGTGGAGGCCATGGCGGAGATTCAGGTTGTGGGACCACCGGTCGAGCGTGGCGAGGAGATCCTCACCGAGGAAGCGCTGGGATTCGTCGGCCATTTGCACGAGCAGTTCGCCAAGCGGCGCGACGAGCTGCTGGCCGCTCGGGTGCAGCGACGGCTGGAGGCGTCCCGCACCGGGCGACTGGACTTCCTGCCGTCCACGGCCGACGTGCGCGACGGCGAATGGCGGGTGGCGGAGGCGCCCGAGGCGCTGCGCGACCGCCGGGTGGAGATCACCGGCCCCACCGAGCGCAAGATGACCATCAACGCCTTGAACTCCGGGGCCAAGGTGTGGCTGGCGGACCTGGAGGACGCCAACACGCCGCACTGGCGCAATGTGGTCAGCGGGCAGGTCAACCTATACGACGCGGCCCGCAGGACGATCTCGCTGGAGACGCCGCAGAAGCGATACGAGCTGCGCACCGACGCCGAGCTGCCGACGGTGGTGGTGCGCCCGCGTGGCTGGCACCTGCCGGAGCGGCACCTGCTCGTCGACGGCAAGCCGGCGGCCGGCGCGCTGGTCGACTTCGGCCTGCACTTCTTCCACAACGCCGTCCACCTGGCCGAACGCGGCGAGGGGCCGTTCTACTACCTGCCGAAGATGGAGTCGCATCTGGAGGCGCGGCTGTGGAACGACGTGTTCACGTTCGCCCAGCGTGAGCTCGGCATCCCGCACGGCACGGTGCGCGCCACGGTGCTGATCGAAACCATCCCGGCGGCGTTCGAGATGGAGGAGATCCTCTACGAGCTGCGCGAACACGCCTCCGGGCTGAACGCGGGCCGCTGGGACTACCTGTTCAGCGTGATCAAGTACTTCCGGGACGCGGGGGAGAAGTTCGTGCTGCCGGACCGCAATGCGGTGACCATGACGGCGCCGTTCATGCGTGCCTACACCGAGCTGCTGGTGCGCACCTGCCACAAGCGCGGCGCCTACGCGATCGGCGGCATGGCCGCGTTCATCCCGAACCGGCGGGATCCGGAGGTCACCGAGCGGGCGCTGGCAAAGGTCCGCGACGACAAGACGCGCGAGGCCAACGACGGCTTCGACGGATCGTGGGTGGCGCACCCCGACCTGGTTCCGGTGTGCGCGGAGGTGTTCGACAGCGTGCTGGGGGACCGGCCGAACCAGCTCGACCGGCTACGCGAGGACGTTGCGGTCACCGCCGAACAGCTGCTCGACGTGGCGTCGACGCCGGGGGCGGCGACCGCGGCAGGCCTGCGCGGCGCGGTCGACGTCGGTGTGCGCTACATCGCCTCGTGGCTCGGCGGGAACGGGGCGGCGGCCATCCACAACCTGATGGAGGACGCCGCCACGGCGGAGATCTCCCGCTCGCAGATCTGGCAGTGGGTGAACAACGGCGTGCGGCTGGAGGACGGTACCGAGGTCACCGCGAAGCTGGTGCGGGACGTGCTCGCCGATGTGCGTGCCGAGCTGGCGGACGAGGTGCCCGCCGAGCTGCTTGGCCCGGCCGCGGAGCTGTTCGAGCAGGTCGCGCTCGCGGACGAGTTCGTCGATTTCCTGACGCTGCCTGCCTACGAGCGCATCGACTGACCGGGCTCACTCCGGCAGTTCGCCGTCCAGGCCCTCCAGGATGCGGGCGGAGATGGTACGCAGCTGCGTGAGCTCGTCCTCGGTCAGCTTGTCGAACACCAGCCGGCGCACCGTCTCGACGTGCCGCGGCGCCGCCTGCTCGATCGCCCGCCTGCCGCGGTCGGTGATGACGACCAGGGCGCCGCGGCCGTCGGTCGGGCACGCCCGCTTGTCGACCAGGCCGCGCTTCTGCATCCGCGTGATGTGGTGCGACAGCCTGCTCTTCTCCCAGGCCAGGCAGCGGGCCAGCTCGGCACAGCGGACCGTGCCGTCCGGCGTGTCGGTCAGCGCCACCAGCACCTCGAAGTCGGCGATGGACAGGTCGGACTCGGCCTGCATCTGCCGCGCCAACGCCGAATTGAGCTGCTTGGTCATGGCCAGGAAGGTGCGCCAGATGCACTGCTCCTCGGCCGTCAGCCACCGTGTCTCCGCTGTGGTCTCCGCTGTCACACGATCCAGTCTACCCAGATAGTTGACGTATCACCATTATCGACTAAGGTAGATGATGTATCAACGATTTGGAGGAACCGAGTAGATGACTGCCACGCAGATCGACCGTGCCGCGTTGACCGGCACCTATCAGCTGGACCCGGCGCACACCCGGCTGGGCTTCGTCGCCCGGCACGCGATGGTGACCAAGGTGCGCGGTGCATTCAACGAGTTCAGCGGCACCGCGCAGATCGACGGCAGCGACCCGAGCAAGTCGAGCGTGTCGGTGACGATGAAGGCCGACAGCATCGACACCCGCAACGCCGATCGTGACGCGCATCTGCGCAGCGGTGACTTCCTGGAGACCGAGAAGTACCCGGAGATCACGTTCCGGTCCACCGAGATCAAGCAGACCGGCGAGGACACCTTCGAGGTCACCGGCGACCTGACGATCAAGGACGTCACCAAGCCCGTCACCATTCCGCTGACGTTCGAGGGTTCGGCCCTGGACCCGTTCGGCAACCAGCGGATCGGTTTCGAAGGCAGCACCACCATCAGCCGCAAGGAGTTCGGCATCACCTGGAACGCCGCCCTGGAGACCGGCGGCGTGCTGGTCAGCGACAAGGTGACGCTGGAGTTCGAGATCTCGGCGATCAAGCAGGCCTGATCGCGCGCGAAGCGAAGCCCGCCCGCCACACGGCGAGCGGGCTTTGTCGTGCCGGCCGCCGGTCGTGGGCGCCCCGGAGGGGTAGCGGTGTGCACTCGGAAGTGGCGGTGGGCACGCCGGGAGTGGCGGGGTGCTCCGGGGGTGGTGCGCACGTCGGGGGTGGTGCGCAGGGCGGGAGTGGTGGGGCGGACCGGGGGTGGTGCGCAGGCCGAAAGTGGTGAGGCGGACCGGGGGAGTGGCGCAGACCGGGGCGCGGTGGACCCGGGAGCGGTAACGCGGCGCGCTGCGGACGGCTGGCGGATCCGGCGCTGCGGACAGTGCAGCCGCGTCAACGTACCGCTTCGGGGCGCCTCCGGTCGTGGGACTGCTGCCTTCTCGAGCGGGCGGTGCCGCAGCACTTCCCGGTCGTGGCCGGGCTGGCCGACCGTCCCCGGCACGCCGCCGGGACGAGCCCACGGCTCGTACCACGGCGCCGTGCCAGGACGACCTGCTCACGCCGACTTCTTCCGATGGACCTGTCGCGGGCCCGCGGTGTGCGGTAGCGCAGCGTGCTGCAGCGGGTGCTGGGAGCGAGGTGGCCGCGCTGCCCTGCCGCTTCCGGCCCGCCGGCGTCCTGGGCCTTTCCGCTCCCGGCCGCGGCCACCTGAGCTGCGCGTGGGAGGCCGGCGTCAGCCGACGGCGTCCGGCGAGCCGCCGTAGCGGGCCCGCAGCTCGCGCTTGAGCAGCTTGCCGGACGGGTTCTTGGGCAGCTCGTCGACCAGGTACACCTGCTTCGGCACCTTGTGCGCCGCCAGGTGCTCCTTGGCGTAGGCGATCAGCTCGTCGGGCGTGACCTCGGCCTTGGGCACCACCACCGCGGTGATGGCCTCGATCCACTTCTCGTGCGGCAGCCCGATCACCGCCACCTCGCCGACCGCCGGGTGGCCGTAGAGCGCTTCCTCCACTTCGCGCGAGGCCACCAGCACACCACCGGTGTTGACCACGTCCTTGATCCGGTCGACCACGTACAGATAGCCCTCTTCGTCGATCCGGACCAGGTCACCGGAGCGGAACCAGCCGTCGGGGGTGAACGCCTCCGCGGTCTCCTCCGGCTTGCCCCAGTAGCCCCGGCACAGCTGCGGCGACCGGTAGACGACCTCGCCCCGGCCGCCCGGCTCGACGTCGTTGCCGTTCTCGTCCAGCACCCGGACCTCGACGAACAGCACCGGCCTGCCGACCGAATCCGGCCGCTTGGCGTGCTCCTCCGGGCGCAGCACGGTGGCCAGCGGGCCGATCTCGGACTGGCCGAAGCAGTTGTAGAAGCCCACCTCGGGCAGCGCCTGCTGGAGTTTCTGCAGCACCGGCACCGGCATGATCGACGCGCCGTAGTAGGCCTTGCGCAGGCTGCTCAGGTTCGCGTCGGCCAAGCCCGGGTGGTTGGCCAGCCCGACCCACACCGTCGGCGGGAAGAACAGCGACGTGATCCCGTCCTGCGGCACCCGCTGCAGGATCTCGTCCAGGTTCGGCGCGGCCACCAGGTGGTTGGTGGCGCCGACGGCCAGGCCGGGGATCAGGAAGACGTGCATCTGCGCCGAGTGGTACAGCGGCATCGAATGCAGCGGCACGTCGTCCTGGCGCAGGTCGAGCGCGGCGATGCACGAGGCGTATTCGTGCACCAGGGCGCGATGGGTGAGCATCGCGCCTTTCGGTCGCGACGTCGTACCGGAGGTGTACAGCAGCTGGACCAGGTCCTCGTCGCCCACGCCGCTCTCTTCGTGCTCCGGGCCCTCGGGATCGAGCGCCCAGCGCAGCACGTCGATCTCGTTGTCGCTGTCCCGCAGCGAACCACGGCGCAGCGATCCGATCTGGTCGGCCACCTCGTCGACCAGCGGCTCCAGCTCCGGGTCCACCAAGGCCAGCGACGGCTCGGACTGGGTCAGCAAGTACGCCAGCTCTTCGCCCTTGGAGTTGAAGTTGACCGGCACGTGCACCAGTCCGGCGCGGGCACAGCCGAGGTAGGACAGCAAGTAGGCGTCGGAGTTCTTGCCGAAGGCGATCACCCGGTCCCCGGGTGACAGCCCCTGCGCGCGCAGGCCGGCCGCGACGCGGCTGACCGCGCGATCCAGCTCGGCGTAGGTCCAGTGGCGATCGGCGAAGGTGAGGGCCAGTTTGTCCGGCAGGCGCCGGGCGGTACGTTCCAGGATCCGGCCCACCGTGCTCGGGTACGTCGGTGCAGTCACGGCCCTATCGTGACACAGACCACTGTCCGATTGGTCACCTTCGTGGCCGGGATGGGCGGTCCGCTGCGCCGCGGTCCCGCAGGCCGCAGCAAGGTGCTCGACAGCCCACATCCCCGGTGTTCCGCGTTACTGTCGGTGCGTGTTCGCGGCACAACGACGGCAACGCATCCTCGAGCTGGTGCGCTCCAACGGAGCGATCTCGCTGCGTGAGCTGGCCCGTGAGGTGGGCTCGTCCGACGTCACGGTGCGGCGCGACCTGAAGGCGCTCGAGGCGGAAGGCATGCTGGACCGCAGGCACGGCGGGGCGGTCGTGCCGGGCGGTCTGGCGCACGAGCAGCCGTACGCGGAGAAGGCCCTGGTCGCCGCCGACGCCAAAGCCGCCATCGCCCGGCTGGCCACCGAGCTGGTCAGCGACGGCGACGCGATCGTGGTGGGCGCCGGGACCACCACCAGGGCGTTCGCCGCCCGGCTGACCCGGTTCACCGAACTGACCGTGGTGACCAATTCGCTGCGGGTCGCGGAGAGCCTGGCCGGAGCCAACGGCGTCGACGTCGTGCTCACCGGCGGGCTGCTGCGCGGCTCGATCTTCGCCACGGTGGGCAGCACCACCGAGGAAGCGCTCGGCCGGGTGCGCGGCACCCGGGCCTTCCTGTCCGGCAACGGGCTGACCGCCGAGCGGGGGCTGTCCACGCCGAACCTGGCGGTCGCCGAGGTCGACCGGGCCATCGCGGCCGCGGCGGAGGAAGTCGTCGTGCTGGCCGACCACACCAAGGTCGGCACCGACGCGCTGCTGCAGACCGTGGCCACGGAGAACATCACGCACCTGGTCACCGACGACAAGGCCGAGACCGGCGAGCTCGACGCGCTGCGCGAACACGGGGTCGAAGTGCACGTCGCTGCAGTGCACTCTGCCCGGAAGGGCCGTTCCGCCCGGACCGAGGACTCCGGTCGCCCCGACCGTCCTTGACAGTTTTCGTTCGAACGTGACTGAATTCGACCGATTTCGATCGCAGTGTCGCGAGGAGGTCGGGCCGTGGCTGGAGCAAGGAAAGTTCTCGGGGTGATCGGCGCGGCGGTGACCGTGGCGGCGTTGGCCGTGACGCCTGCCGGGGCCGATCCTGGGTGGCAACCGAAGGACCCGCCGCTGTCCACGCCATGGACCGACCAGGTCGGACCGGACAACGCGCTGCCGGAGTACCCGCGCCCCCAGCTGACGCGCAAGGACTGGCAGAACCTCAACGGCGTGTGGGAATTCGCTGCGGCCGACGACTTGTCCAAGCCGCCGACCGGCCGGACGCTCGAGGAGCGGATTCTCGTGCCGTTCCCGGTGGAGTCCGCGCTGTCCGGCATCCAGCGCAGCGAGGAGCGGATGTTCTACCGCCGCACGTTCCAGGTGCCCGCCAAGTGGCGGGTGGGCCGGGCAGGCCAGCGGCTGATGCTGAACTTCGGCGCGGTCGACTACGACGCCACGGTGTGGGTCAACGGCAAGAAGGTCACCACCCACCGCGGTGGCTACGACCGGTTCTCGGTGGACATCACCGACGCGCTGACCACGTCCGGGCCGCAGGAGCTGATCGTCGGGGTGGAGGACCGCGCGGACGCCACGTGGCAGCCGCTCGGCAAGCAGCGCCGGGTGCCCGACCGCGGCATCTTCTACACCGGTGCGTCCGGCATCTGGCAGACGGTGTGGCTGGAGCCGGTGGCGGCCAACCACGTCACCGAGCTGGACATGACGCCGGACCTGGCCGACGAAAGCCTGCGGCTGACCGTGCACACGCCGTCGAAGGCGACCGTGGAGGCTGTCGCCTTCGACGGCAAGAAGAAGGTCGGCAAGGTGCGCGGTTCGTCCAACGAGCCGCTGCGGCTGCCGGTGCCCGACCCCAAGCTGTGGTCGCCGGACTCGCCGTTCCTGTACGACCTGAAGATCCGGGTGCTGGACGGCAAGCGCACGGTCGACGAGGTCGGCTCCTACTTCGGCATGCGGGAGATCGGAACCAAGCGCGGCGCCGACGGCAAGCTGCGCATGACGCTCAACGGCAAGATCCTGTTCCACCTGGCCACGCTGGACCAGGGCTACTGGCCGGACGGCATCTACACCGCGCCGACCGACGAGGCGCTGGCGTTCGACCTGGTGCAGCACAAGAAGCTCGGCTTCAACACGGTGCGCAAGCACATCAAGGTCGAACCGGACCGCTGGTTCTACCACGCCGACCGGCTCGGCCTGCTGGTATGGCAGGACATGCCGTCGATGAAGGACACCGACCAGCTCCCGCCGCCCGAGGCGCGCGCGGAGTTCGAACGCCAGCTGCACCGGATCATCGACCAGCACGACGCGTGGACCTCGGTGGTCGTGTGGGTGCCGTTCAACGAGGGCTGGGGTGAATGGGACCGGGCCGAGACCGGGCGGATCGCCGACGAGGTCGCCGCACAGGACCCGAGCAGGCTGGTCGACGCGCACAGCGGGGTGAACTGCTGCCGGTCGAAGGGCGACTCCGGGCGGGGCCACATCATCGACCACCACGCCTATGTCGGCCCGGCCAGGGTGGCCCCGGAGGCGAACCGGGTGGCCGTCGACGGCGAGCACGGCGGCTTCGGGCTCGAGGTGGAAGGCCACATGTGGTTCGGCGAAGGGCACGCCTACGAGATGACGCCGGACTCGGCCACGCTCACCCGGCGCTACGTGGAGAACCAGCGCGACGTGCTCGCCGCGGCGCAGCAGTGCGGCATCTCCGGTGCTGTGTACACGCAGATCACCGACGTCGAACACGAGGTGAACGGCTTCTTCACCTACGACCGTCAGGTGGAGAAGATGGACTTCGCGCAGGTGCGCGCGGTCAACAAGGAGATCATCGACGGCGCGGACGGTACCGGCGACCCCGGCCAGCAGCCGGGGCCGGGCACGCCCGGCCTGACCGGCATCCACTACTACCCGTTCAGCGAGGGCTCGGGCACGACCACGGCCGACCGCGCGGGCGGTGACGACCCGGCGGACGCCACGCTGGTGGGCAGCCCGACGTGGACCACCGGCAAGGAAGGCAGCGGCCTGCAGTTCGACGGCGCCTCGTACGTGGACACCGGCCGGGCGCTGCTGAACACTGCGGGCAACTACTCGGTGTCGGCCTGGGTGAAGCTGGACAGCCTGGACGGCTTCCAGACCGCGGTCAGCCAGGACGGCGAGCGGGACAGCGCCTTCTTCCTGCAGTACTCCGGGGAGGACCGCCGGTTCGCGTTCAGCTTCGTCGGGGTGCGCGCGCTGGCCGGGGAGCAGCCGGAGACCGGGCGCTGGTACCACCTGGTCGGCGTCCGTGACACCGTCTCGGACGAGTTGAAGCTGTACGTCGACGGCCAACTGGTCGGCACCGCGACCTCGTGCGCCGACATCGACGCCAAGGGCAACACGGTGATCGGCCGGGCGAAGTTCGGCGGCAACCAGGTCGACCACTGGCGTGGCGCGATCGACGAGGTGCGGGTCTTCGACCGCGCGCTGTCCGGCAGCGAAGTGGCCGAGTTGTTCCGGACCGGACGCTGAGCCGGGATCCTTCTCCTGTCGCAGGTGAGGCCGGGCTTCCCGCACCGGGAGGCCCGGCCTCGAGGCCGGAAACAGGGTTGAAGTCAGCGGGAGCCCGTGGTCAGGTCTTCCGCCGTGGCGGGCGGCCGGGCGGGCTGTCCGGCCTTGGCCAGCCGGGACGGCCACCAGATGCGTGGTCCGATGTCCAGCGCCAGGGCCGGGACCAGCAGCGAACGCACCAGGAAGGTGTCCAGCAGCACGCCGAACGCCACGATGAAGGCGATCTGCGCCAAGAACAGCAGCGGGATCACCGACAGCGCGGCGAACGTGGCGGCCAGCACCACACCCGCGGAGGTGATGACGCCGCCGGTGATGGTGAGGCCGCGCCGCACGCCTTCCCGGTTGCCCGAGCGCAGCGCTTCCTCGCGCACCCTGGTCATCAGGAAGATGTTGTAGTCGATGCCCAGCGCCACGAGGAACACGAAGCCGAACAGCGGCACCACCGGGTCAGCGCCGGGGAAGCCGAGGATCTCGTTGAACACGATGGCGGAGATCCCCATGGTCGCGGCGAACGACAGCACCACCGTGGCGATCAGCAGCAACGGCGCCAGCAGCGCCCGCAGCAGGGCCGCCAGCAGCACGAAGATCACCAGCAGGACCAGCGGGATGATCACGGTCCGGTCGTGGCTGCTGATGTTCTGGGTGTCCAGCAGCACCGCGGTCCGCCCGCCGACCTTGGCGTCCGCGCCGTCCACGGCGTGCACGGCCGCCCGCAGTCGCTCCACGGTGTCGACGGCCCGGGTGGAGTCCGGCGGGTCGGAGAGGGTGGCTTCGAGCATCACCATGCCCTGTTCCACCCGCGGCCGGCCGCCTTGCTGCACCGGTTCGACCTCGGCGACCCCGTCGACCTGCGCGGCGTCGGCGACCTCGTCGAGGTAGCCGGCCTTGGCGATGATCACCGTCGGGTTGCCCGCCCCGGCGACGAAGTGCTCGTTCAGCACTTCCTGGCCGGCCACCGAGTCGACCTCGCCGAGGAAGTAGTCGGTCTCGGCGGTGCCGGACGCCTTCAGCTGGGGCAGGAACGCGGCGGCGGCCACCAGGATCAGCGTGCTGACCACCCACACCAGCCGTGGCCGCTTGTCCACGCCCGTGGCCACCCGGCCCCACAGGCTGCCCGTCTCCGGGTGCGGAGAGCCGAGCGTCGGCCGGAACGGCCAGAAGGCCACCCGGCCGAAGACGGCCAGCAGGGAGGGCAGGAACGTGGTGGACGCCAGCAGCGAGGCGGCGATGCCGATGGCCGCCACCGGCCCCAGGCCGGAGTTGGAGCGCAGGTCGCTGATCAGCAGGCACAGCACGCCCGCGATGACCGTGCCCGCGGACGCGGCGATCGGTTCGATGGTGGCCCGCAGTGCGGTGCGCATGGCGGTGAGCCGGTCCGGGGTGTCGCGCAGTTCTTCCCGGTAGCGGGAGACCAGCAGCAGCGCGTAGTCGGTGGCCGCGCCGAACACCAGGATGAACAGGATGCCCTGGCTCTGGCCGTTCAGGTCGATGACGTCGGCGTCGGTGAGCAGGTAGACCGCGAGGCTGGACAGGCTGAGCGCGAACACGCCGGACAGCAGCACCAGGAACGGCAGCAGCGGGCTGCGGTAGACGAGGATGAGGATCAGCGCGACCACCCCGCCTGCCACGAGCAGCAGCAGACCGTCGATGCCGGCGAAGGCCTCACCGAGGTCGGCCCCGAGCGCTGCGGGGCCGGTGACCAGCACGGTCAACCCGGCCGGCTTGTCCCGCTCGGTCAGCTCCCGCAGCTCGTCGACGGCGACGCCGATGTCCGCGTCCGCTTCGATCGGGACGATGAGCTGCAGCGCTTCGCCGTCCTCCGACGGCAGCGGTGGCGAGGTCCGCCCGACGCCCTCGACACCGGCCGCCCGCTCGCCGAACTCGGCCAGGTAGGCGCGATCGGCGGCGGTCACCTTGCCGTCGCGTTCGGCGACCACGATGGCGGGCACGGCGTCGCTGTCGGAGAACTGCCTGGCCAGCGCGTTGGCGTCGGTGGACTCCGCCGATTCCGGCAGGAACGCTTCGTTGCCGTTCTCCGCGACCTCGCTCAGCTTGCCCGCGTACGGCCCACCGAATCCGCCGACGAGCAACCAGCCGATGATCAGCAGGGCGGGGATCAGCCACCGTGCCGTGCTCGTCCGCTTCTTCTGCCGTTCACCTACGGTTCCACCCACGGTTCCACCCACAGTGTTCGATGACTTTGCCGACGACCACCGGCCTCGCCTGCCGGTGTGCTGGGGATGACGCGCTGTGGCGACTGCCCAGAAACTTCGATGTTCAAACTACCTGTCGTCGGTAGGCTCGGCACATGGTGGTGTCGCGGGTGTCTGACCGGTCCGGGCGCGGGCGTGCTCGCCCGGCCGCACCGGAGGCCTCCGACGAGCTGCTGGTGCAGTTGATCCGGCAGCTCAACGTCGAGCTCGACCGGTTCGCCGAGATGTTCGGCCAGGCGCACGGCCTGTATCGCACCGACCTGAGCGCGCTGGTCGTGATCATGGACGCCAATCGCCGCGGTGAGACGATGACCCCGACCCGGCTGGCCAAGGCGCTGAACCTGAGCGCATCGGCGACGACCGCGGTGTTGGACCGGCTGGAAAAGGCCGGTCACCTGCGCCGGGATCGCAGTGCGGACGATCGTCGCCGGGTGCACCTGGTCATGCCGGAACGCACACTGCGGCTCGGCGCGCAACTGTTCGGTCCGCTCGGCGAGGCCTACGCGCGGGCGTGGGCGGGATTCGACGCCGCCGAGCGAGCCACCATTGTGCGCTTCCTGCAAGCCACCATCGACACCACCGTTGCGGTGCGCACGGAGTCACCGAAGAGCGACAACGGCCAGGCGTAACCGACCACGAAGCGTGCGCGGCAGTGGGTGCCGAGGGAGAAGGGGCTGAACGCCTGTGGCTCGGCGCGGCGGCGCGCCTGACGCGGCCGGAACGGGGCTGCCGGGCGCGGTCACAGTAGGCGTGGGTGCTCGGTGTCGCCGGTTGGTTGTGGGGGGCGGGGTTGTCTGTGTGTGGGGTGATGGGGTGGCGGGTTTCTCGGGCGTGAGCGCTCGGCGTCGCCCGTTGGTCGCGGGGCATGAGCTGGGATACCCGCGTGCCGGGTGACCGAGCGGCGGGTCCCTTCTCAGGCCGGGGAATCCGATGACACTCGCTTGCACCCGCGGCAGGCGTGCGGTCGCCCGTCGGGTCAGCGTCGGTACACCGCGTCGTAGCGTGCTCGCGCCTCGGCGAACTTCTTCTGGTTGAGCCGATCCCGGACGCTGCGGAACGTGCCCGGCGGGAACCCGTGCTTGGCCAGCCGGTTCTCCGCGCTCTCGGTCATGTAGGCGCCCGAGTAGAAGTAGCTGATCAGCAGCGCCAGCACCGACATCCCGGCATGGACCAGCGTGTCCGCGGGCAGGAGCCACCACACCGCCGCCAGCGGCCAGATGATCACGCTGGCCCTGGCGAAGTGCCGCCACATCCAGCCCGGTCCGGTGACGTCCTTGAGCACCCATTCGCGGTAGCGGTCCGGCAATCGCCCGCCGGCCGCGTACCACAGCCAGCGCAACGGCCCTGGTCGCGTCATGGTGTCCTCCCGATCGATCGAGAACGACCGTACGCAACACGGCAGCCGCCGGCTGCCGATCATGGGCTCGATCACGTCGGCCGCAGGCGTGTCCGCCCTGGCTGCGGCGGGCTACCGGCACGGTCCGCTGCCTTGCCGCCGCCGGGGCCAGGGGCGTCGGCCAGGGCTGCTCGATCCGTCGCCGCAGGCCGCAGTGGGAACGTGCCACCCCGAAAGGCGGTGTCGCCACCGGATCACGCCGACTAGGGTCAGCCGACTCGAGGGCAGGCACCACGCGGCGAGGGAGGCCACACGATGGCACGACCGGACGTCGGAACACTCAACCGGAGAGCACTGCTCGGCGCTTCGGCGGCAGCCGCGGCCATGACCGTGGCGGCCACCGGGACGGCCGCGGCGTCGGAGCAGGCGCGCGGCACGGAGGTCGCGGGCATGGCACCGCTGCCGGGGCGGCTGGAGCGATTGCGCCGAGGGCAGACCGTGCGGCCGCCGAAACTGCGGCCCGGAGACACCGTCCGCGTGGTCTCACCGGCGGGCAGCCCGGATCCGCGGCTGGTGGAGCGCGGGATCGAGATCCTGGAGAGCTGGGGGCTGAAGGTCGAGCTCGGCAAGCACGTGTTCGACAAGTACGGCTACCTGGCGGGCAAGGACGAGGATCGGCTGGCCGACCTCAACGCAGCGCTCGCCGACCCGAAGGTCCGCGGCGTGTTCGCCTCGCGCGGCGGCTACGGCTGCCAGCGCATCGCCGACCGGATCGACCTGCGCGCCGTGCGGCGGGACCCGAAGGTGCTGGTCGGCTTCAGCGACCTGACGTGCCTGCAGGCGATGCTGTGGCAGTCCGCCCGGCTGGCCACCGTGCACGGCCCGATGGTGAGCTGGAACGACGGCCGCACCGGCCCGGAGTCGATCGAGTCGCTGCGCAGGGCGGTGATGACCACCGAGCCGATCGTGCTCGAGCGCGACCCGGCGGAGAGCACCGCGGCGGTGATGGTGCCGGGCAAGGCGCGCGGGGTGCTGCTCGGCGGGAACCTGACGTTGGTGACCACCTCGATCGGCGCCCGGGACCAGCTCGACCTGCGCGGCGCGATCTTCTTCTTCGAGGACGTCGGCGAGGCGAACTACCGCATCGACCGCATGCTCACCCAGCTGCGGCGCAGCGGCGCGTTGTCGCGGGTGGCGGGCGTGGTGATCGGGCAGATCACGGACAGCTCGCACGGCTCCGGTGAGTGGGACACGGTCGGTGTGCTCACCGACCGGCTCAGTGATCTCGGGGTGCCCGTCCTTGGCGGGCTGAAGCTGGGACACGGCGACGGGCAGCTCACGGTGCCGCTGGGGTCCATGGCGACGATGGACGCCGCGGCAGGAACGCTGACCGTTGAGCCCGCGGTCAGCGACGGCTAGCTGGCGCGGCTGGTGCTCTCCGGGAGCGGGCGCGGCGGCTCGGCGCAGCAGTGCCCGACCGGGTTGCGCGGTGTCCGGCGGTGCGGGTGTGGTGACACCGCCGGGTGCTGTCACAGAAAGCGCAGGATGCCCAGCATTGCTTGTTCGTCCACGGCGCATGTGCCGAGGTGTTCGCACGCTCGGAGGCGCTGCTGGATCTCGCTCGTGTCCATGCCTGCACCGATCAGCACCAACGAGGAGTGCGGCCGTTCGTCGCACCGCCAGCGTCGGCGTTCCACGCGCACGAACCCGCCGACGGTGTGCAGGACGAACTTCTGCTCGTGCCCCGGCACCGCGAAGTGCACGAAGCCCTTGATCCGGTAGATCCCGGCGGGCTGGTTCTCCAGGAAGGCCAGCAGGGCGCGGGGATCCAGCGGGGTGTCCGTGGTGAAGTCGATCGCCTCGTACGCGGCGTGCAGGTGGTCGTGCTCGTCGGTCTCGTCGTCCAGCAGGTCGGCGAACGACAGCTGCCGTTCCGCGGGTTCCTGCCTGCGCGGCAGGTCGACGAGCATCTGCGGATCGATCCGCCCGTACTCCACGGCCAGCACCGGGGTGCCGGAGGCCAGCTCGCGCACCAGGGAGGTGATCCGCTCCGGGTCGCCTGCGCGGTCGATCTTGTTGAGCACCACCAGATCCGCTGCCTTGAGGTGTTCGTCCAGCTGCGGATGCCGCTCGCGGGTGGCGGTGAACTCCGCTGCGTCGACCACCTCGATCAGGCCCTGGTAGGCCACGCCGTCGTGCCGGCTGCCCGCCATCAACCGGATGAGGTCCTTCGGCTCGGCCAGGCCGCTGGCCTCGATCACGATCATGTCCACCGCTTGGCTGTCGGCCAGCTTGCCGAGCATGGCGTCCAGCCCGCTGGCGTCGACCGCGCAGCACAGGCAGCCGTTGGCGAACGAGACCATGGCGTCGACCTGGCCGGAGACCAGCATGGCGTCGATCCCGACGGCGCCGAAGTCGTTGACGATCGCGCCGATGCGCATGCCTTGCCGGTTGCGCAGCAGGTGATTGAGCAGTGTGGTCTTCCCCGAACCGAGGAAGCCGGTCACGATCACCGTGGGGATGGCCATGCCCGCAGCCTGCCACACCGTCGGCCGGGCTCCGTCGGCGCGCCTCGAGAGCCGCTCATGTGATCTGTCTCACATTGGGTCGTCGTGGCGATGAGCTCGCAGATCGCGCCCGGTCCGCATGGGCGAGTCCGGCGATCACGGAGGTTCGGTGATGGGTGAGATCCACGTGCACGAGTTCGTCAGCCTGGACGGCGTGATCGACGCGCCGACCTGGACGTTCGACTACCCCTGGGACCCGCGCATGGCGGACGCGCTGCGCGAGGTGACCAGCAACTGCAAGGGCATCTTGCTCGGGCGGAAGACCTGGGAGATGTTCGCGCCCGCGTGGTCGGTCAGGACGGTCGAGGACGACGAGGGTGCCCCGTTCTTCAACGACACCCAGAAGTACGTCGTCACCAGCACGCTGACCGACACCAGCGCGTGGCAGAACAGCACGGTGCTCGGGCCGTACGACCCGGAGCGCATCCGCAAGCTCAAGGAAGAGATCGGCGACCTGTATGTGAGCGGCTCGGCGACCTTGGTGCGCACCATGCTGGCCGACGGGTTGGTCGACGAACTGAACTTGTGCGTCTACCCGGTCACCCGGGGCGGAGGGCCCCGGCTGTGGCCGGAAGGCATGGCTCCGGCCACGTGGGATCGAAAGGATGCCCAGGTCTACGACAACGGCGTGATGTACCTGGCGTACCGGCCGAAGAACGATCAGCAGGGCTGATCAGAGGTAACGGGCCAGGACGTCCGCCTCGGCCCGGGCCCGGCTGGCGTCCTGGTTCCTGCCGAGTTCCGCGTAGGTCATGGCAGCGGCGACCCGCTCCCGATGTTCGCGAGCCACGACCGCTCGCATTTCCTCCTCCGTCAGCTGCTTGCGCGCCACGTCGGCCGCGCCGATCCCGGCGGCGGCACCTGCCACGTGCTCACTGGCCTCGACGCCGGGCTGCGGCGCGGCGGGCACCGTTTCGGCGTCGTCGATCGCGGCAAGCGCCGAACGCAACGCCGACACTGCGATCCGGTCCTTGGCCTTCATGGCGGCGGTGAGATCCGCACGGAGAGCGGCACGCATGGCAGTCACGGTAAGCACCGGGTGCGGCAACCGGCCAACGAATTACCGGCACGGCAGCGCTGCGACGCGGCCGGCCGGGCCACCGGTCGAGGACACCGCCGAAATCTCGTCAGCAACCAGCAATCGACACCGGCAATCGAGGAGAAGCCATGGGTTCCATCAAGTCAGGACTGTTCGTGTCGGTCGACGGTGTGGTCGAAGCGCCGGAGGAATGGCACATGTCCTACATCGACGACCAGATGGGGGCGGCGGTCGGCAGGCTGATGAGCGAGGCGGATGCCACGCTGCTGGGCCGCGTCACCTACGAGGGATTCGCCGAGTACTGGCCCAAGGCCGATCCGGACGACCCGATGACGCAGCAGATGAACAACGCACGCAAGTTCGTCGTGTCGTCCACGCTGACCGAGGCGACCTGGCAGAACACCACGTTGATCAGCACCGACGTGGCCGGCCACCTGCGCAAGCTCAAGCAGGAAATGAACCTGGGCGTCACCGGCAGCGTGGTGTTGGTGCGGTGGTTGCTGGAACAGCGATTGCTGGACGAGCTGCACCTGCTGGTGCACCCGATCGTGGTGGGCAGGGGGCAGCGACTGTTCGACGACGGGCCGACCGTCCCGTTGCAGCTGCTGTCGTCGGCCACGTTCGACACCGGTGTGGTGCACCTGGTCTACGCGCCGTCGGACGACGAATAGCGTGCAGGCCGGGAGCGCACGTTCCGACGAACCAGGGTGACGTGCCGGCCTGGGCCGACGATAGAGTGCAGCTGTCTTCGGGGTGGTGGGCCGTTAGAGAGGCCCGACATGACCAGTTCGCGAGACGGCACGTTCGACCGAAGGCGCTTGCTCGGCACATCGCTGGCGGCAGCTGCAGCCATGGCGACCTCGTGTGCGACCGCGGTGACCGCACGGCCGGAAGCGGGGCCCCGCACGCCACCGCCCGCCCAGGACGTGTCGAGCAGCATGGCCGACGAGCACACCGCGCGCAGGCCGGTGGGAAAGAATCGCAAGCCAGTGGTGAAGAGCTTGCGGCCGCGCAAGCTGCGGCCGGGTGACAAGGTACGGGTGGTGGCGCCGGGCAGCACCCCGGACAAGGACGCGCTCGAGCGCGGAATTGCCATCCTGCGCAGCTGGGGGCTGACCGTCGAGCTGGGCAAGCACGTCTTCGACAAGTACGGCTACCTGGCAGGCAAGGACGAGGACCGGCTGGCCGACCTCAATGCGGCGTTGGGCGACCCCGAGGTTCGCGGGGTGTTCACCGCGCGTGGTGGCTACGGGTGCCAGCGCATCGCCGACGGAATCGACGTCTCCGCGCTGCGGCACGATCCGAAGGTCCTGGTCGGTTTCAGTGACATCACCAGCCTGCAGGCTTCACTGTGGGCCTCCACCCGGCTGGCCACCATCCACGGGCCGATGGTCACCTGGAACGCCGACCGCGTCGGCCAGGAGTCGGCCGATGCGCTGCGCGCGGCGGTGATGACCAGCGAGAAAGTGCGGTTGCGGCGGGACCCGAACGAGCCGACCGCGCAGGTGATGGTGCCGGGCAAGGCGTCCGGGGTGGTGCTCGGCGGCAACCTCACGCTGGTCGCGTCCTCCATCGGCACGCGGGACGAGCTCGACCTGGAGGGCGCGATCTTCTTCTTCGAGGAGGTCGGCGAGGAGAACTACCGCATCGACCGCATGCTCACCCAGCTGATGCGCTCCGGCGGGCTGCGCAAAGTGGCCGGGGTGGTCGTCGGGCAGGTCACCGACAGCAAGCACGATGCGGGCGAGTGGGACGCGGTGGGGGTGCTCAAGGACCGCCTCGGCGCACTCGGGGTGCCGGTGCTCGGCGGGCTGAAGCTCGGGCACGGCACCGGCCAGCTCACCATCCCGCTGGGCGTGCGGGCGACCATGGACGCCGAAGCGGGCACGCTGGTCGTCGACTCCGCGGTCAGTGACGACTGACCGGCGGCCGGTGTGCGCACGGCCGAAGGCCACGGTGGCGCCGGGTGCCGGATGGGGGACGGCCGCACGTGTGGACCGTGGTGGGGTTGGGTAGCCGAGCGGCATGACTGCGACCAAGGCACGCCTCCCCGCTGCGGTGATGCGCGCCGAGGAAGCGATGACAGCCGAGCAGCGGCGCCGCGCCACCCGTGCGGTGGCCTCTCTGTCGGCCGACGCGCAGGAATGCGCGATGCTGCTGGAGATGCTCGGGCTGGACGCTTCGGAAGGCCGAGCACAGCGGCAGCAGTGAGCACCGGCATGCCGGAGGCCGGTGGCATACTCCGCGGGGTGAGCGTCGATCTCGCCGCCGCCGCGTCGTTTCTGGCTGCCCATGCCCGGTTGCTCGACCGGCGCCGGTTCGACCTGCTGACCGGTCGCGGCAGCCCGGAAGCCGTCCTTGCCGCGCTCGAGGCGTATCGCAACCCGGACGGTGGATACGGCTGGGGCCTCGAACCCGATCTGCGCGCGGCGGAAAGCCAGCCGGGCGGGGCCCTGCACGCCTTCGAGGTCTTCGAGGACATCGCGCCGCACACCTCGCCACGTGCCGCCGAACTGTGCGACTGGCTGGCCTCGGTCACGATGCCCGACGGTGGGCTGCCGTTCGCGCTCCCGATGCGTGACCCGTCCGCTTCCGCCCCGTTCTGGGTCGACGCCGACCCGGAAGTGCCTGCGCTGCACAGCACCGCCTTCGCCGCAGGGGCCGCGCTGCGGGTCGCCGCCCATGATCCCGCGGTGGCCGAGCACCCGTGGCTGGATCGTGCCTGCCGCTACTGCTTCGCGGCGGTGGAAGCGATCGACGAAGCGCCGCATGCCATCGAGCTGGCGTTCGCCGTGCGCTTCCTCGACGCCGCCGTTCCGCGTTACCCGCAAGCCGAGCGGCTGCTGGATCGTCTCGGCCGCTTCGTGCCGGGCGACGGCCGGGTCCCCGTCGCCGGGGGAGCGGAAGGCGAGACGATGCGTGCGCTGGACTTCGCGCCGGCCCCGGGCTCGCCGGCGAGCCGGTTGCTGGACGACGGCGTGATCGAAGCCGAACTGGACGCCCTGGCCGCCCGGCAGCTTCCCGACGGCGGGTGGGCGGTGGACTTCGCCAGCTTCTCGCCCGCCGCCGCGCTGGAGTGGCGCGGCCATGCCACGGTGCAGGCGCTGCTCACCCTGCACCGTGCGGGCCGGCTGGACCTCGGGACGGCCCCGTAGCGTCGGCCGGCCGTCCTCGAGCGGCCGTGCGGTGTCGGAGTGCTGCCGTAGGCTCGGGTCGGTGGACGTCCTCGAGCACTTCACTGCCCCGACCGCGGCTTGGTTCCGGTCGTCGTTCGACGCACCCACCAAGGCGCAGACCGAAGGCTGGGCGGCCATCGGCTCTGGCGTCGACACGCTCATCCACGCGCCTACCGGATCGGGCAAGACCCTGGCCGCGTTCCTGTGGGCGATCGACCGCCTCTACACCGAACCGTCCGTGCCCGACGAGCAACGGTGCCGGGTGCTCTACGTGTCGCCGTTGAAGGCGCTGGCGCACGACATCGACCGCAACCTCCGCGCCCCGCTGCACGGCATCCGGCACGCCGCGGAGCGCATGGGCGCGGGCCCCCTGCCCGAGCTGCGTACCTTCGTGCGCACCGGGGACACCCCGGCCGCGGATCGCGGGCGGATGCGCAGGCAGCCGCCGGACATCCTGATCACCACGCCGGAGTCGCTGCACCTGCTGTTGACGTCCCAGGCCGCGGAGGTCCTGGCGTCGGTGCGGTGGGTGATCGTCGACGAGGTGCACGCCGTCGCGGGCACCAAGCGCGGCGCTCACCTGGCGCTCTGCCTGGAACGGCTGGAGGAGCGCCGCCGCCGGGACACCGGCCGCCCCGTCGAGCCATTGCAGCGCATCGGCCTGTCCGCGACCCAGCGGCCGATCGAGACGATCGCCGAGTTCCTGGCCGGTGGCGAGCCGGGCGGGCCGGGCGGCGCATGGCGGCCGCGTCCGGTCACCGTGGTGGACGCCGGTGGCGCGCCGTCGCTGGAGCTGGAGCTGACCGTGCCGGTGGCGGACATGACCGCGCCGGTGGACCCCGCCGCGCCCGCGGAAGAGGATCAGCAGGCGGCACGGCCGCTGCCGCGCACCACCATCTGGACCGCGATCCGTCCCCGGATCCTGGAGCTGATCGACGAGCATCGGTCCACGATCGTCTTCGTCAACTCGCGGCGGCAGGCCGAGCGGCTGTCCAACGAGCTCAACGAGCTGGCGGGGGAGGAGATCAGCCGTGCCCACCACGGCTCGATCGCGCGCGAGCAGCGCATCCAGATCGAGGAGGCCCTCAAGCGGGGCGCGCTGAAGGCCGTGGTGGCGACGTCGTCGCTGGAGCTGGGCATCGACATGGGCGCCGTCGACCTGGTGGTGCAGGTGGAGGCGCCGACGTCGGTGGCGTCCGGGCTGCAGCGTGTCGGCCGCGCCGGGCACCAGGTCGCCGAGGTCTCGCGGGCCAAGATCCTGCCCAAGCACCGCGGCGACCTGCTGGTGGCGACCGTGGTCGGCAAGCTCATGGCCGAGGGACAGGTGGAGCGCACGGTCGTGCCCCGGCACCCGCTGGACGTACTGGCCCAGCAGCTGGTGGCCATCGTGTGCACCGGTGAGTTCACCGCCGACGAGCTCTACGACCTGGTGCGTGGTGCCGCCCCGTACGCACAGCTGCCGCGCTCGGCGTTCGACGCCACGCTGGACATGCTGGCCGGCCGTTACCCGTCCGACGCGTTCGCCGAGCTCCGGCCGCGCGTGGTGTGGGACAGGATCACCGGGGTCGTCACCGCCCGGCCCGGCGCCCGGGTGCTGGCCAGCACCAACGCGGGCACCATCCCCGATCGCGGCATGTACCGGGTGGCCCTGCCGGACGGGGCTCGTGTCGGCGAGCTCGACGAGGAAATGGTGTACGAGTCGCGCGAGGGCGACGTGTTCGTCCTCGGCTCCACCAGCTGGCGGATCGTCGACATCACGCCGGACACCGTCGTGGTCACCCCGGCGCCCGGTGAACCCGCCGCCCAGCTGCCGTACTGGCACGGCGACCAGCCGGGCAGGCCGATCGAGGCCGGGCGCGCGGTGGGCCGGTTCGTCCGGCGGCTCTCCTCGCTGCCCGCCGAGCAGGCCGCCCGGCTGCTGCGCGAGGAGTACCACCTCGACGAGTTCGCCGCCGCCAACTTGCTGACCTACCTGGCCGAGGAGAAAGCGGCCACCGGGGTGCTGCCGGACGACCGCACGATCGTGGTGCAGCGGTTCCGGGACGAGATCGGCGACTGGCGCGTGGTCATCCTGTCCCCGCTGGGGGCCAAGGTGCACGCGCCGTGGGCGATGGCGCTGACCCAGCGGCTGCGCGCCCGGCTCGGCTACGACGTCGACATGATCTACTCCGACGACGGCATCGCGTTCCGCTTCCCGGATGCCGACGAGGTGCCGTCGCTTGCGGACCTGCAGCTGGACCCGGAGGAGGTCGAGCAGCTGGTCGTCGACCACCTCGCCGGCACGGCGTTGTTCGCCGCCCGGTTCCGGGAGGCCGCCGGGCGGTCGCTGCTGCTGCCCCGGCGCAGGCCCGGCTCACGTACCCCGTTGTGGTTGCAGCGGCGGCGCGCCGCGGATCTGCTGTCCGTCGCCCGTCAGTTCGGCTCGTTCCCGATCGTGCTGGAGTGCTACCGGGAGATCCTGCAGGACGACTTCGACCTGCCCGCCCTGCTGGACGTGCTCGGCGAGATCCAGCGCCGCGGCATCCGGCTGGTCGACGTGGAGCTGCCGTCGGCCAGCCCGTTCGCCTCGTCGCTGCTGTTCGCCTTCGTGGCCGCCTACCTGTACGAGGCGGACGCGCCGCTGGCCGAGCGGCGCGCCATGGCGTTGACGTTGGATCGTGAGCTGCTGGCGGAACTGCTCGGCGAGTCCGAACTGCGGGAAATGCTGTCGGCGGAGGTCATCGCCGCCGTCGAGCACGATCTGCAACGGCTGACCGAGGACCGGCAGGCCCGCTCGGCCGAGGAAGTCGCGGACATGCTCCGCCACCTCGGGCCGCTGACTCCTGCGGCGATCGCGGTGCGTTGTGCCGAGCCCTCGGCGGCGGAGGGGTACGTCGCCGAGCTGCTGGACGCGCGACGGGCTTGTCAGGTGCGCATCCGCGGAGAGGTGCACGTCGCCGCGGCCGAGGACATCGCGCGCCTGCGCGATGCACTGGGGATCCAGCCCCCACAAGGAGTACCGGACGCTTTCTTGGAGCCGGTGGCAGATCCGCTGGGAGATGTCGTCGCTCGGTATGCGCGCACGCACGGCCCCTTCGCGGTGGCCGATGCGGCGGAAGCGCTCGGGCTGCCCGTCGCGGTGGTGGAGTCGACCCTGGAGCGGCTGGCGGCAGGCGGTTCGGTGGTGCACGGCGCGTTCGACCCGCGTGGCGAGGGAACGGAATGGGCCGGAGCCGACGTGCTGCGGCGCATCAAGCGCGGATCGCTGGCCGAGCTGCGTGGTGAGATCGAGCCGGTGCCTGCGGAAAGGCTCGGGACGTTCCTGCCTGCATGGCACGGCGTGAGCGACGATCCCCCGTCCGGCCGCGATGCACTGGTGGCGGCCGTCGAGAAGCTGCAGGGCGTGCCGATCCCGGCCACGGTGCTCGAGTCGGACGTGCTGGCCGCCCGGGTCGCCGATCCCGCGCCGATGCTGGACGCGCTCATGGCGGAAGGTGCCGTGGTCTGGGTGGGTGCGGGCGCGCTGGGGTCCCGGGACGGCAAGGTGGCCTTGTACCTGCGGGACCAGGCCGAGCTGCTGCTCCGGTCGGGCGGCGAGCCGCCGGAGGGCGAACCGCACGCGGCGATCGTGCAGCACCTCGGCGAGCGAGGCGCGAGCTTCTTCCCCCAGCTGCAGCGTGCCGCCGGGTGCGACCAGGAAGAGGCGCTGAGCGCGCTGTGGGACCTGGTGTGGGCGGGCGTGGTCAGCAATGACACGTTCGCGCCGGTGCGTGCCTTCGTCGGCCGAGGGCGGACGGTGCGTGGGCGCAGCGCCGTGCCCCCGCGTGCCGCCGGGCGGTGGACGCTCGTGGCCGACCTGCTGAACCCGCAGCTGTCCCCGACGCAGTTCGCCGCGGCGTGGACCGAGCAGCTGCTGGAGCGGCACGGCGTGGTCACGCGCGCCGCGGTGGCCGCGGAAGGAATCCCCGGCGGCTTCAGCGGCCTGTACCCGGTGCTGGCCCAGCTGGAGGAAACCGGCCGGGCCCGGCGAGGCTACTTCGTCGAAGGGCTCGGCGGTGCCCAGTTCGCGTTGCCCGGCGCGATCGGGCGGCTGCGGGCGGCCGACGGCGGCGACCAAAGCGTCGTGCAGGTCCTGGCGGCCACCGACCCGGCCAACCCGTACGGCGCGACGCTGGAATGGCCTTCGGTGTCCATGGGCAGGCTGGCCAGGGTCGCCGGAGCGTCGGTGGTGCTGGTTGACGGCCGCCTGGTGGCCTACGTCGAAGGCGGTGGCCGCGCACTGCGTCGGCTCGATCCGAGCCCTGACCTGGACGGCAAGGTCGCGGCGGCGCTGGCAGGCCTGGCGCGGCGGACCCGCCGGTTCGTCGTGGCGACGGTGGACGGCGAGCCGGTGCACCGTTCCGGCTTCGCGGCCGTGCTCGGCGAGCACGGTTTCGTCCCCACCGCCCGAGGGATGCGCTGGAGCCCCCGTGCCGGAGGGTGATTCCTACGTGCACGCCGCGCATGCGGCGCGGCCCGTGCTCCTCGGCGAGCAAGTCCTCACCGTGGCCGGCTCGGCGCCGTCGGTGCGCCGGTATTCGGCCCGCATCCTGGGCAGCACGGTGACCGCCGTGCGCACCCACGGCAAGCACCTGGTGATCGATCTGGAATCCGGATACAGCGTGCACGTCCACCTGGCCATGAACGGCACGCTGCGCGTCCGGCCTGCCGGCCCGGTGCGGCCCGGTCCGGCGCGGCTGCTGCTCGCCACCGCCCAGGGTGTGGTCACGGTCAGCGGCACCCGCGACGTCGAGGCGGATCGAACCCCCGCGATCGAGGCGCGGGTACTCGGCCCGCTGGGGCCGGACCTGATCGCCGACGAGTTCGACTGGGACGACTTCGCCAAGCGGGCACGGGGCGCCGACCCGGCCACGACCGTGGCGGATTTCCTGCTCGACCAGCGCGTCATGGCGGGTGTGGGGAATGTCTACAAGTGCGAGGTCGCGTTCCTCGAGCGGCTGCATCCGGCGCAGCCGATCGCCACGCTTGACTTCGCGAGGCTGCACGATCTGGCCGAACGGTCGCGGACGCTGCTGCGTGCGAATCGGCGGCCGGGCAGGAGGATCACCACGGGGGACTACCGGCGTCCGTTGTGGGTCTACGGGCGTGACGGGCGTGCTTGTCGCCGTTGTGGTACGGCCGTCCGGCGGGCTTGGTTCGGTTCGGCGGAGCCGCGGGTGACGTATTGGTGTCCGGGCTGCCAGCCGGATGACCGCGCGTCCGTTGTGGGTCTGCGCAGCCCGTAGCGCGGCACGGACGGCTCGTTGGTGTGGCGGGCGTGCTTGCTGCCGTTGTGGTACGGCCGTCCGGCGGGCTTGGTTCGGTTCGGCGGAGCCGCAGGTGAGGTACTGGTGCCCGGGCTGTCAGCATGACGGGATGACCGCGCGACCGCACGCCGCCGGGTGCGACGGCGGCCGGCGCGGGCGGCGTGCTTCCCGGCGCTTCCGGTGGCCGGTCGTCGGAGTTGTGTCGACAATGACCAGATGGGCACACGCCGCCGAGCCGACATGTTCACCGAAGACGGCAGGCCGTCGGACGACGATCCGCGCGAGCACGGGCCGAGATTGGCCGACGAACGCACCACACTCAGCGAGTCCCTGCGCAAGTGCCGGCTGACGCTGGAGATGAAGTGCGCGGGGCTGACCGCGGAGCAGATGGCGCGGCGGGCGGTTCCCCCGTCCACCATGTCGCTGCTCGGGCTGGTCCGCCATCTGGCCGATGTCGAGCGCGCGACGTTCCGCGAGCTCATGGCGGGGCAGCGGGCCCCGCGCTGGTTCGGCGGGCCGGGCGATCCGGACGGCGACTTCGACGGCGCGGTCGCCGATCAGTCGCTGGTGGACCAGGCGTGGGCGGTGTGGCGGTCCGAGGTGGACTTCGCCACCCGGTTCGTCGCCCAGGTGCCGAGCTTGGACGTCACCGCGGCCGACCCGGGCAACAAACACGGCAGCGGCGGTGGTGCGATCTCGCTGCGGGAAGTGCTGGTGGGGATGATCGAGGAGTACTCACGGCACCTTGGGCACGTCGACTTGTTGCGCGAGTGCATAGACGGCCGGGTAGGGCAGTAGCGGGCTGGCCCGCGACCAGGGCGGCGCTCAGCGCGTCTCGCCGGCGGCGCGTGCGTCGGGTGTCCGCCGTACGGGTGGAGTCCGGGCGAGGTACCGGCCGGGCCGCCCTGGTCCGGGTCTGCCGCTACGACAGATCCGTCTCGTAGACCAACAGCTCGGTCCCGGCGCCTTCCTCGCCGTCGTCCGGCGCCGCGATCATCCGGAGCGTGTCGCCGTCGACCTCGAACAGCACGGGGTTGCGGGTGATCGTGTGGCCGGCGGTGGAGAAGCCGGGCAGTGGCACCTCGTGCAGGATCGCGTTGTCACGCAGGTCGAGCAGCGCCGCACCGCCCAGCTCGAAGCGGCCGCCGTCCGCGGTCGCCAGCTCGGTGATCCCGGTGCACAGCTGCTTGCGGCTGCCGACGTACGCACAGTCCTGGTAGTCGATGAAGTGGCTGACGTTCTGCTCGACCTTGCGCAGGTGGCCGTGCCGGTTCCAATGCACCATCCGCCGCGATCCCCAGGTCACCCCGTGCACGTCACCGGTGACCCGGTCCACGACGACACCGCCGACGTGGTCGCGGTAGCCGAATTCCTCGGTGACGCGGTAGGTGCGTGGGTCGATCCGGTAGATGATCGCGCTGCTGTTCGGCCGGTACTCGGCGACCGGCACCCACACGTGGCGGCCGTCGTAGTCGATGCCGCCCGGGTGGTAGATCGTGCCCTCGGGCCCTTCGCCCACCTCGATGTCGCGGATCAGCTTGCCGTCGCGGGTGAGCACGAAGACATGCCCCACGCCCTTGCCCGGCGAACGGTCGTAGCCGTCCTCGTCCGGCTCGGGGTACGGTGTCGGCCGCTCGATGATCTCCACGCTGGACAGGAACAGCTTGTCGCCGACCGCGGCCAGCCCCTGCGGGTGATGGGTCTCGAAGGCCAGCGGGATCCGGTCCACCAGCCGCCATGCGGTCGACCGATCGACCTGCCGGATGGCCTCGGCCAGGGGCTCGTCGCGGTGCGCCTTCCCCTTGCCGTCGCCCGGGGCGGCCGAACTGCTGCCCACCACGCCGATCATCGCCACCGGGACGGCGAGCAGGGCCAGAAAGGTACGCGCGCGCATGTTGCTTCTCCTCCGAAGGGGATTCCGATGCACGATCCGTTGCCTATACCCACCCGATGGCGGCAATCAAGACGCGAAGCGACCTTCTTGTGACGCGCGTCTGTCACTGCATGTCTACCAATGAGGGATGATGTGCCATTCGGTCGAGCGATCGTCAACGACGCCTGCCGGGTGTGTCGTGCTCCCGCGCCGGGCACAGGCGGCGGCCACGCACACCGCGGCGACGATCGCCGTAGCGGCATGGCCGTCGACTCGATCTGTTTCGTGCTGGCCGAAGGCGAACCAGAAGCGCCGTACGGCTACTCGCGGCTGCGCCGCTCGGCGCCCGTCTCCCCGGCGTAACCCTCGTCCTGCCCGCTGACCCGGCCGACGAAGGTGTCGTTCTCGCCCGGTCCGGTCGTGCTGGCATCGGTGCCGGAGCGGTCCGGGTCACCGCCGGTCGCCCGGGTGCTCGCCACGGCGGAATCTCCTGGCGCGTCGCTCTCCGGCTTGGGTGTCGGCCGTCCGGACGGCATCAGGGACTGGAAGAAGGACTTGATGGTCTGCAGTGCGGAAGCCATCCCGGCGGCTACCCGTTGTCGTCCACGGTGACACCACGGCTGGCGTCCGCCGGTGCTGACGATCGCGGGTTCGGCCGACCGAGCAAAGTCCGCCTGCCGAACCCGCGATCCGCGCATGTCTTCCGATCTGTTCGGGGCATGCAGCGACCCGGCGGCGTCAGCCGCTGATCACCTGGTTGATCCAGCCGAGGTAAGGCGCGACGTGGGTGTAGGAGGTAGCCGTCTGCCGGTCGCTGGTGGAAGCCACGCCTACCTGCACGTTCCCGGCGAACATCGGCCCACCGGAATCGCCACCGGCCGGGATGCCGTCACCGCGCCGCGCGCACACTGCCTCGCCGCCTCGGTAGTCGGTGCAGCCGTTGCCGACCCGGGTCACGGTCACGTCTGCCACCTTGAGCAGCTGCGACTGGCATTCGATCTCCGGCCGGTCGGTGCACGTGGCGCCCCACCCGTAGACCCGCACGGTGTCGCCTGGGTGCACCGAACCCGGGCCGCCGAGCACGGCGTACTCGGTGTCGACCGGCCGGTCGATCTTCACCAGCGCCAGGTCGGCGGTCGGGTGCTGGTGGATGCCGCCGGGCACCTGGGCGGCTTCGATGCCCTTGGTCTGGTCGACGTCACCGATGCGGAAGGTCAGGTTCCCGCCGGTCACGCAGTGCTGTGCGGTGAGGATCCAGGTGGGCGCGATGATCGTGGCCGAGCAGTTCTCCCGGCCGTTGGTGAACAACCGCGCGGCCCACGGACCGCTCTCGGCCGTGCCGCCGTCGATGATCGTCGGTGCCGGTCCGTCGCCGGCCTGCTGCGCCTGCGCGGCAGGGGCGACGGTCAGCGCGGCGACCGCTCCGGCGGCGGTCACGGTCGCGGCGACGGTGCTGAACAGGGCTGATCTGCGTCGATACAGCATGGGTCCCTCGCTTGTGTCGTGCATCGGTTTCTTCAGCAGGGGTGGAAACCGCTGACGCGGGGGCACGCTAGGGGCCGCATCACCACGCGGGAATCCGTCGATCGTCGTGTCCGGTTGCCACTCGACCGGCCGCCGTGGTGATCACCCGGTAGGGGTTGACAACGTTGTCATACTGAGCACCGAACACTGCGGCACTTCTCGTCGGGGAGGACAACGCGATGGTGCGTCCGCGTGGTTGGTTCCGTTCTTCCTCGGCTCGGCTGACGGCGGTGGCCACCGGTGTGGTGGTGGCGGGGGCGCTGATCGTCCCGCTCGCATCGACCGCGACCGCCGAGCCGGCCGGCAACACCGAGTTCTTCTCCTCGTTCGAACCGGGCGATCCGCGCCCCACGTGGACCGACACCGTCGAGACCGGACCGTCCGGCAAGCCCAAGACGGGCGGCGTCACCTCGGCCGACCCCACCAGGATCGCCGGTGACATCTCCGACCAGATCGTCGAGGTCACCGCCAACGGCGAGAACACCGGCGCAGGCGAGGTGGCGGAGAACCTGGTCGACTTCGACCCGGGCAGCAAGTGGCTGGTGTTCGAGCCGACCGGCTGGGCGCAGTTCCGCTTCGACCAGCCGGTCACGATCACCCGCTACGCGCTGACCTCGGCCAACGACCACCCCGAGCGTGATCCGCGGGACTGGACGCTGCTCGGCTCGGTCGACGGCGAGGACTGGGCCGAGATCGACAGCAGGCAGGGTGAGAGCTTCTCCGACCGGTTCCAGACCAAGGAGTACGCCGTCGACACCGGCACCGCCTACCGCTACTACCGGCTGGACATCACCCGCAACGGCAGCGGCGACATCGTGCAGCTGGCCGAGGTGCAGTTCGCCGGCAAGGACGCCAAGCCGAGCAAGCCGCACATGGGAACGGCGGTCGGCAACGGCCCGACCAGCGCGCCTGCGGCCAAGACCAAAGTCGGTTTCACCGGCACGCATGCGCTGCGCTTCGTCGGCTCCCACTCCGGCAAAGGCCGCGCCTACTCCTACAACAAGGTCTTCGACGTCGACGTCAAGGTGACACCGAAGACAACGTTGTCATACGTGATCTTCCCCGAGCTGCTGGGCGACCTGACCTACCCGAGCACCTACGTCGCGGTGGACCTGGCGTTCACCGACGGGACATACCTGTCGGACCTTTCGGCCAAGGATCGCCGCGGCGTGCCGGTGCACCCGCGGCGCCAGGGCGAGGCCAAGACGCTCTACGCCGACCAGTGGAACAACATCGTGGCCGACATCGGCAAGGTCGCCGCGGGCAAGACCGTGGACCGCATCCTCGTCGGCTACGACAACCCGGCCGCCGGCGACGGCGGGTTCCGCGGCTGGATCGACGACATCCGGCTGACCGCCAAGCAGCCGGAGAAGCGCTACGACAGCGTGGCCGACTACGTCATCACCACCAGGGGGACGCACTCCAGTGGCGCGTTCTCCCGCGGCAACAACTTCCCCGCGACAGCGGTGCCGCACGGCTTCAACTTCTGGTCCCCGATGACCGACGCGGGCTCGATCTCGTGGCTGTACAGCTACCACGCGCACAACAACGCCGAGAACAAGCCGGACATCGAGGCGTTCACGGTCAGCCACGAGCCGAGCCCGTGGATGGGTGACCGGCAGACGTTCCAGGTGATGCCGTCGCCCGCGGAGGGCACGCCGGACGCCGACCGGAAGAAGCGGGCGCTGGCGTTCAGCCACGACGACGAGGTGGCCAAAGCGCACTACTACCGGGTGAAGTTCGACAACGGCATCGTCACCGAGTTCGCGCCGACCGATCACGCGGCGATCTTCCGGTTCCGGTTCCCGGGCGCGGCGAACCTGATCTTCGACAACGTCAACAACGACGGCGGCCTGACCCTGGACCCGGAGAACCGGACCGTCACCGGCTACTCCGACGTCAAGAGCGGACTGTCGGAGGGTGCGGGCCGGATGTTCGTCTACGCGACGTTCGACAAGCCGGTGACCGACAGCGGCATGCTGCCCGGCGGTGGCGGCAAGGACGTGACCGGGTTCTTCAAGTTCGGCGACGCCGACACGGTCACCATGCGCATCGCCACGTCACTGATCAGCGTCGAGCAGGCGCGCAAGAACCTGGAGCTGGAGATCGCGCCGTCCGACACGCTGGAGACGGTGCGGGACCGGGCCAAGCGGGCCTGGGAGAAGAAGCTGAAGGTCGTCGAGGTCGAAGGCGCGACCGAGGACCAGCTGATCACCCTGTACTCCAACCTGTACCGGCTGTTCCTGTACCCGAACTCCGGGTTCGAGAACGTCGGGACCAAGGACAAGCCGAAATACGCCTACGCCAGTCCGTTCGTGCCCAAGGAGGGCAACGACACCCCGACCCACACCGGCTCGAAGATCGTCGACGGCAAGGTGTACGTGAACAACGGCTTCTGGGACACCTACCGGACGACGTGGCCGGCGTATGCGTTGCTCACCCCGAAGCAGGCCGGGGAGATGATCGACGGATTCGTCCAGCAGTACCGGGACGGCGGGTGGATCGCGCGCTGGTCGTCACCGGGCTACGCGAACCTGATGACCGGCACCAGCTCCGACGTGGCGTTCGCCGACGCCTACACCAAGGGCATCGAGAACTTCGACGTCAAGGGCGCCTACGAGGCGGGCATGCGCAACGCCACCGTCACTCCGCCCAACGACAACGTGGGGCGGAAGGGCCTGCGCAAGTCGATCTTCCGCGGCTACACGCCGACCTCGACCCACGAGGGCATGTCGTGGGCCCTGGAGGGCTACCTCAACGACTTCGGGCTGGCCAACATGGCGCAGCTGCTGGCCGACCGGGCGAAGGACCCGGCGGAGAAGAAGAGGTACGCCGAGGAAGCCGAGTACCTGCGCAACCGGGCGCTGAACTACGTGCACATGTTCGACGAGCGGGTCGGCTTCTTCCAGGGCAGGGACGACGACGGCAACTGGCGGCTGTCCCCGGACGAGTACGACCCGCGGGTGTGGGGCTACGACTACACCGAGACCAACGGCTGGAACATGGCCTTCACCGTGCCGCACGACGGCCAGGGGCTGGCCAACCTCTACGGCGGGCGGGACAAGCTGGCCAAGAAGCTGGACGAGTTCTTCGCCACCCCGGAGACGGCGAAGTTCACCGGCTCCTACGGCGGCGTCATCCACGAGATGGTGGAAGCCCGTGACGTGCGGATGGGGCAGTACGGCCACTCGAACCAGCCGTCGCACCACATCCCGTACATGTACAACTACGCCGGTGAGCCGGCCAAGACGCAGAAGCTGGTCCGAGAGATCACCTCGCGGCTGTACTTGGGCAGCGAGATCGGCCAGGGCTATCCGGGCGACGAGGACAACGGTGAGCACTCGGCGTGGTGGGTGTTCAGCGCGCTGGGCTTCTACCCGCTGCAGATGGGCAGCCCGAACTACGCGATCGGCTCGCCGCTGTTCACCAAGGCCACGGTGCACCTGGAGAACGGCAAGAAGCTGGTGATCAAGGCGCGGAACAACAGCCCGCAGAACGTCTACGTGCAGGACCTGAAGGTCGACGGCAAGCCGTACCACAAGACCTATCTGCCGCACTCGCTGCTGGCCGACGGTGCCGTGCTGGAGTTCACCATGGGGCCGAAGCCGTCGAAGTGGGGCACCGGCGCCGCGGCCCTGCCGCCGTCGCTGACCAAGGGCAGCAAGGTACCGCAGCCACTGGCCGACGTGCTGCCGAACTCGTCGGCGGCGACCGACGACGACTCGAACACCGAGGCGGCCGTCACCGAGGTGACCTTCGAGGCGAAGAGGCCGGGCGAGCTGGTCGAGTTCTACACGATCACGTCGGGCAAGTCGGCGGGCAGCGACCCGGGCAGGTGGGTGCTGCGCGGCTCGCGCGACGGCAAGAAGTGGACGGTGCTCGACCAGCGCTCCGACGAGACGTTCACTTGGCGGCAGCAGACCAGGCCGTTCAAGGTCGCCAAGCCGGGCAAGTACACCTACTACCGGCTGGAGTTCGTCGGCGACGCGCGTGTGGCCGAGGTCGAACTGCTCGCCAAGCCTGGACGGTAGTCCGGCAAGCGGCGCGCCAGCCGGCTCTCTCGGGGGGAACCGGCGTGGCGCGCCGCTCATGCCGAGCGCTCGGCTGCCGTCGGCACGACGGGCGAACGGTCGCTGGGCAGGCCTCGCGGCTCCGGCGGATCGGCGCACGCGCAGGCGGGCTCGGCGCGGCGTTCGATGTGCGAGCGCCGACCGCGAGCCGTGGTGTGCTACCGGCGCGGGTCAGCGCAGCGGGTCGCAGTCGATCAGCGCCGCGGGCTGCTTGCCGGTGGTGATCTGCTCGGCCAGCAGGCGACCGGTGGCCGGGCCCTGCGCCAGCCCCCACATGCCGTGCCCGCCCGCGACGTACAGGTTGGGCAGGCGGGTGGCACCGATCAGCGGGCGGCCGTCCGGAGTCACCGGGCGCGGACCGACCCACTCGTCGGTGCGTTCCTCCCAGCGCACGCCCTTCAGCAGCGGCTTGGTGGACGCGATGATCGCCTCCAGGCGCGCGGGCACGAACTTCTCGTCCGGCCCGCGGAACTCCATGGTCCCGGCGACCCGCAGCGCCCCCTGGTACGGCGTGCACGCGACGCGGACCTCGGGCAGGTAGATCGGTCCCGGCACCTCCCCGTCCACCGGCACGGTGAACGAGTAGCCGCGGCCGGCCCGTACCGGCACCCGGACGCCCCACTCGGCGGCCAGGCGGGACAGCCACGCGCCGGTCGCGACCACGGCGGCGTCGGCGCGGAAGGTCTGGCCGCCCCTGGCGTGCACGGTGACCCCGGACGGGGTGGCATCGACGTCGGTGACCTCGGCGATCCTGATCGCGCCGCCGCGCGCGGTGACCGAGTCCGCCAGCGCGTGCACGAAGGTGCCCGGGTCGACGAACCGCTGCTCGTCGATGCGTACACCGGCGGTGAGGGCGTCCGAGGCCAGCGGGACGAGCTCACGCAGCTGGTCGCGTTCCACCGCGGCGTGCGGGACCTGCTGCCCGGCTTCGGCCATCCGGCGCAGTTCCCGCAGCAGGCCGGTGGCCGCCCGCGGGGAGGTGAAGCCTGCGGTGATGGGCGCCGGGTTCGTGGTGGCGGCCACGCCGTTGGCGGTCAGCACGTCGTAGGCCTCGATGGACTCCTCGTTGAGCGGCAGGTTGGTGCGCACCGCTCTGGTCCACGAACCCCAGTGGCAGTTCGCGGCGAACCGGGTGAGGAACGCCCACAGGGCCGGGTCGACCTTGACCGGGATGTGCAGCGGAGCCTTGGGGTTGAACAGCGACTTCACCCCGTAGCGCAGCACGGACGGCTCGTTGAGCGGAATCGCCAGGCCGGGGGCGATCCAGCCCGCGTTGCCCCAGGACGACCCCGCGGCAACGCCCTTGCGGTCGAGGACGGTGACGTCCACACCGCGTTCCTGCAGGAACCAGGCAGTGGACAGGCCGACGATGCCTGCTCCCACCACGATCACCGAACGGGGGCCACCGTCGATGCGCTCGACGCCTGCCATGGGAACCTCCACGCCTTGCCGGCGATGTGTCGTTACGGGGTGATTGGTGCTGAGGTGTCGACCCCATGATGCCGGTCACAGAGCGCGCTGGCTTGTTCGTTTACAACAGTTTCACTAGCTTGACTTGTGGTCTTGCCACAACGCCGGGGAGGGGTTTCGGGCATGGTTCGGCTGGATCGCCTGGTCAACGTGCTCGGCCGGTACGGCGTGCGGTTCTTCCCGTCGTCGGCGTCCCGGGACAGCGAACTGCGCAGCGTCGTGGTGCACGACGACACCGATCCCCGGTTGACCAGCGGTGACGTCTACATCGCCGTGGGGGTGGAGCCGGTGGCCCGTGCGGTCGAGCTCGCCGCAGCCGCGCACTCGGTGGTCGTGCTGGTGCGTGGCCAGGGAAACGCAACCGACGGGCCGGACGCCGACAGCGCGGCGCTGGCGCAACGGTACGGGGTGGCGATCCTCGCCCTGGAGTCGGAGGTGTCGTGGAGCCAGATCACCGGTGTGGTCTACGGGCTGATCCTGGAAGGCAGGGAGACCGAGTCGGGACGTGGCCCCACCGACCTGTTCGCGCTGGCCGACAGCATCGCGGACGCGGTCGGCGGCCCGGTCACCATCGAGGACCAGATGTCCCGAGTGCTGGCCTACTCGGACCTGCAACAAGGGGCCGATCGGGCGCGCCTGGAGACCATCCTGGGCAGGCGGGTGCCCGACGACGTGCGTGCGTTGTTCGAGCGCCAGGGCGTCTTCGCGCATCTGGCGGCCTCCGACGAACCGTTCTACGTGGACGGTGATCCTTCGTTGGGGCTCACCGGCCGCATGGTGGTCGCGGTGCGCGCGGGACGGCAGGTGCTCGGGTCGGTGTGGGTGGAGTGCTCGGGGCCGATCACCGGTGACCGGTACCAGGCGCTGGTCGACGGATCCCGTGCGGTGGCGCTGCACCTGCTGCGTTCCCGGGCGAGCGCCGATCTGGAACGGCAGATCGAGTCGGACCTGGTGATCCGGCTGCTGGAGGGCACCGCGGACACCGCGGTGGCCAGCCAGCTGGGGCTGCAGCACACCCCGGCCAGGGTGATCGCCATGCAGGCGCACGTGCTCCAGGAACGGCACGCCGCGCTGTTGCTGACCTTCGAGCGCGCCACCACCGGTTTCGGCTGGTCCCGGCCGAACCGCAGCGCGCTGATCGGCAACACGCTGTACACGATCTTCGCCGGCGACAGCCTGCCGGCCGCCCGTGCCTGGATCGACGACCTCCGCGGCTCGCTTCCCGAGCACGCGGAGGTCACCGCGGGGATCGGCGGGGTGGCGTCGGTGGCCGAACTGCCCGCCAGCAGGCAGGAAGCCGACGAATGCCTGGCGTTGCACGCCACACGGCCGAAGGGGTCCCCGCCGGTGGCCTACGACGAATCCTGGGACGACATCCTGCTGCAGCGGCTGCGCGTGGTCGCGCAGGCGGGCAGGCGCCCGGAGCGTGGCCCGATCGGGGACCTGCGGGTCTACGACGCCGAGAACGGCACGCACCTGGTCGCCACGTTGCGGGCGTGGCTGGAGACCGGGGGTGACCTGCCGGGGACGGCCAAGCAGCTCGGCGTGCATCCGAACACAGTGCGCAACCGGCTGCGCAAGATGGCCGAGGTGACCACGCTCGAGCTGAACGATCCGCGCAAACGCCGGGCGATGATCATCGCGCTGGCCGTGGACGGCGACTGAGGCCGCAGTGGGCTCGGGCAGGTTCGCGCAGGGTCCGGCGGAGCGGGAACCCGTCGGCTGATTGCGACGTCTTCGCTGGTGCTGCCGGGGTTCCGGCCGGCGGAAGGTTCGCTTGGCTTGAGCGGGCGGTGACGCCGTAGCGCGCCGAAGGGTCGATCCTCGACCAAATACTTCCACACTGTGGAAAAATTTCTCAGATTGTGGCGTGCTGGCTAGCCTGGCCGGGATCTGGTCCGTTCGCACACATCTTCGACGGAGTGTCACCGTGACTGCCCAACCTGACAGTGCCAAGTCCGCGGGCGAACCCGCGGCCGCGCGGCCGGAGGCGACGTCCGAGGCCGCATCGGACGAGGTGAAGACCTTCCTGCTCAGTTCGCCCACGTCGGGTGCTCCGCCGCGGCCCGAGCCAGAGGGACCGGTCGAGGTGCCGTCGCTGGTCGTGGCCGCTGTGCTCGCCGTCGGGGCGAGCATCTACGTCGGGACGCAGTACGGCACCAAGTTCGCCGTCCTGCTGGTGCTCGGGCTCGGCCTCGGCATCGCGCTGTTCCACTCGCGCTTCGGTTTCACCTCGGCATGGCGCCAGTTCATCGCCGTCGGCAACGGCACCGGGTTGCGAGCCCACTCGCTGCTGCTGGGGACGGCCGCGACGCTCATCGCCTTGATCGCGGCATCGGAGTTCACCCTGTTCGATGCGCAGATCCAGCTCAACGCCGGGTCGATCGGCTTGCCGCTGTTCGTCGGCGCGGTGCTGTTCGCCATCGGGATGCAGCTCGGCGGGGCATGCGCGTCCGGCACGCTGTTCGCGGTCGGCGCCGGTCAGGCGACCATCGTGCTCACGCTCGGCGGATTCATCGCCGGCTCGGTCTTCTACACCTGGGCCTACCCGGTGTTCACCGGCTGGCCGGAGGTTCCCGGAGTGCTGCTGTCCGACCACATCGGATGGTTCGGCTCGTGGGCGGTGACCATCGGCGCCTTGCTGCTGATCGTCCTGCTCACCAGGGCGGTGCAGGCGCGCCGCACCCCGCCGCCGGTGGCTCCGCCGCCGACCGCGCACGGCGTGGCGCGGATCGTCCGGGGCTCGTGGCCGCTGCAGACCGGCGCCGTGGTGCTCGGCGTGCTCGCCGCCGCGGTGTTCCTGGTCTCCGGCGGCATCTGGGGCGTCACGTTCGCGTTCGCGTTGTGGGGTGCCAAGCTGCTGCAGCTGGCCGGGGTCGACGTGCAGAGCTGGGAGTTCTGGCAGCAGGCCAAGAACGCGCAGGCCCTGGACGCGTCGATCTTCACCAACTCCACCAGCTTGACGAACATCGGCATCATCGTCGGCGCGGCTGTGGCTGCCTCGGCCGCCGGAGCGTGGACGTTCCGCGCCGAGATCCCGTGGAAGACCACGCTGGCCGCGGTGCTGGGCGGCATCCTGATGGGGATCGGGGCCCGGCTGGCCGGTGGCTGCAACATCGGTGCCTACCTGGGCGGCATCTCCACCGGCAGCCTGCACGGCTGGCTGTGGGGCGCCGCCGCGCTCGGCGGAACGTGGATCGGGGTGAAGCTGCGGCCGCTGTTCGGCCTCGGCAATCCCAAGCCGTCGGACAGCGTGTGCTGAGCCGGTGTGTCGAGCCGGCCGCCTGATCCTGCCCGGCGCGTTGACCACCGAGTTGATCAACCCGATGATCGGAATTCCCAGCGGGGCGAACGTGTACTTGTCGTGGTAGTTCGACGTGTCCGGCTCATCGACCACCTCGGGTTCGTCGGCCAGGGCAGGCGCCGCCGCGGCGGTGAACGCGGCGGCGGCGATCACCGCGGTGACGACACCGCGGGCGAGTGCTCGCTTCATGACGACAACCTTTCTGTGCAGCCGGGCGGAGTCAGCCGGCGATCAGCGTGATGACCTGGTAGACCGGGGCTAGTGCCTGCGTCGGCAGCTGGGAGATCGGACCGACGACGCCGCCGACGTCCACGCCGGGCAGCACCCACACCGGCAGCTCGGCGGCTCCGGCGACACCGTGCGAGAGCCCGAGCAGGCCGAGCACGGCCACCGTCAGCACGGCGACGCGCTGGAGAGCGTTGCGCATGTTTCACCTCCTTTCTGTGTTCGGCCGGATCAGCCGTCGGCATCCGCCAACGGAAGCGACACGGGGACGACCGTGGCGCGCGCGATCCAGTGACCTGGGCCTTCGCCGGGAGGGGCCATGCCGGGGGCGTGTTCGGCGCCCGGCGGCATCGACATGACGCTGACCTGTGCGACGGCGAACACCCGCAGTGGCCCCTGTTCGGGCAGGCCGTTCGCGCGCAGGTACTCCCGGTAAGCGCCGACGGACGGACGCTGCCCGCCGAAGGCATCGCCGATCCGCACGGTGAAGTCGATGGCGGCCGGTTCCCGCGGGTCGAAGCGCAACGGCACCGACGCGCTGGCCACCGACGTGGCGATCGGTTCGTTGAGCAGCCATGGCGCCAGATAGATGCCACGGATGTAGGTCGGTGCCTCGAGTTGTTCCTTGGCGGCGCGCACCGCGGTCTGGTGCGCCGTACGCCAGCCGGACACGATCACCAGGGCGGATTGCCGGGCCGGCCCGGACAGGACGCGGATGCCGGCACGGGCTGCCTCGGACCGGACGACGGTGCCGGCTGCCCGCCCGCGCGGGGTCGCGTCCGCGACGAGAGTGATGGCCCGGACGCCGTGGCTGTCCAGGTATCTCACCAGTTCCCGCAGCGCCGTCTCGTCGGCCGAGGTCAGCACGTCCGACGGGCAGCGGTCCACGGGAAGCGGGCGTTCGGCGACCAGGCTGCCCAGCGCGGCGGCGGCGCATTCCGGCCCGTCGTCGGCAGGCAACGGGCGCGGGGCCAGTTCACCGGTGTCGACGCCGAGTTCGTCGCTGCTCGCACCGCGGGCGAAGATCACATCGCTACGCCCGGGCGGCAGCTGGACCTCGGCCCACAAGCCCTGGGCACCCGGCCGTTTGGTGGCAACCACCTGCTCGCCACCGGCGCTGATCGTGACGTTCGTCCCCGCCGACTCCGGCAGATGCACCAGGTTCGGCCCCGGGCGGTGCGGTGTCACCAGCACCGGGACGTCCCTCCCTTCCAGGTGCACGGTGCCGAGCAACGGTTTGCCCGGCACCGGAAGGTCCGGCGGTGTAGGTACGGCCACCAGCGCCGTCCACGCCAGCAGCGCCCCGGCGACGAGGCCGGCACAGGTGGTGACGATCGCGCCGGGAGAGCGCTTGGCGCGGGCGCGCAGGACGTTGGCGACCGTGGCTGCGGCGGGCAGCACGACCACGGCCACCAGCAGCAGGCCGTAGGCCGACGAGAACAGCCGTCGGTCGATCCCGATGCCGGAGAGCGCGAGCCGAAGCGCGCCGACGCCGGTCAGCAGCGCGGCGAGCGACGTCGCGAGCGGACCGATGCGCGCAGGCACCGGCCGCCGCCGCGCCGCTGGGTCACCGAGCACCAGCGCGGCGATTCCGAACCACGCCGTCGCGGCCACCACATAGCCGGTGTCCAGCGCGAACTCCAGTCCGGACCGGCCCGCCGCGGACTCCACCACCAGCACCAGCAGCAGCGGCGCCGCCGTCCAGCGGGCGGCCACCGGCCACCGCAACAGGGCGGGCACCGCCAGCGACAGCGCGGCGTGCACCCCGCCGCCGACGACGCTGACGTCGTAGATCAGGACGGACGCCACGGCCAGCACGGCCGAGCCCGCACCGGCAGCCCACACCGTCCGGACGAGCCGGCGAGGCATTGCCGCTTGCGCGTGGCGGTGCAGCCACGGCGCCACCAAACCGATCCCGGCGACCACAGCGGCCAGCAGCAACAGCCCCAGCCGCGCGGCGATTTCCGGCCAGCCGGCCCCGACGCTTGCCGCGACGTCGGCGAGGTGATCGTGAACCATCGACGTTCTCCCTGGTCACCAGGCGCGATGACCGGTGCCGCCGCGCATGGGCGACACCGGTCACGCGCCCGAAGGTGATGCCGCTACCTGAGGTCCCGTTCGGCGATCACGAACAGTTCGGAGTGCGGCTTGGCGTTGCCGAAGTCGCCGTGCGGCCAGGACTTGCGGTTGAAGTTGACACCGACCTGGCCGGTGAACTCGTCCCGGAAGGTGCGGTCGACGGTCGCCGTGCCGTCCTTGCCGAGCTTGACGATGTTCACCTTGTGGTCACCGTCCAGCCCGGAGCGGGCGACGAAGTAGTTCGACACCGCCAGCCGGGTCGGCGACTGGGTCTCGACGTACTTGCCGCTGGACGGGTCGAGGACGAAGTTGTCGTAGGCACCCCAGTGCGGTCCCGCGCCGGAGACGCCGGGGTTGATCGCCGCCGCACCGGCCACCGTCGGGCAGTCGTCTTCCTTGCCGCCGTTCTCCGACTCCCAGCGGGTGTCGATCTTGCACGTGAAGTCGGTGCCCGCGGCGACCAGCTTGCTGATGTCCAGCACGTAGACGCCGCCGGTGGAGCCGGGGTCGTCCGGGCCGAGCGTCTTGGGCTGGCGCCCGGTGATCGCCCGGTACAGGAACCGGTCGTCCGGGCTGGTCTGGATCCAGCCGCCGTTGGAGCTGGCGCCGATCGCATCGTTGCCCGGGAAGATCTTGCCCGCGGCCGCGCCGTCGTCGAACACCTGCGTCCACCGCGGCCGCTTGGCCGTGATGTCCGGGGTGTAGAACACCGCGCCACCCTGCATGGTCTGTGCGAACGCGCCCTTGTGGCCGGGCAGGTTCGTCACGGTGACCTCCATGACCGCGCGGTTCTCGGAGAACAACGGGTCGTAGTCCTTGGCCCGCGGGCCTTCCGGCAGGTAGGACACCGCCCGCAGCTTCGGGTTGTTGCGGTCGGAGATGTCCCACGTGCGCACGGTCGGTCGGCGCAGGTAGGGCGACGGCTGCTTGACCGGGTCGAGGATGATGTTGCGCGGCTCGGCGTAGTCGCTGGTCACCAGCGTGTTCAGGTCCTCGCGGGCCTGGATGCCGTGCGGGTTGGCGCAGGTCGGCTTGCCGAGCGTCGGCAGGTTCTCGCAGATCTTGGCGTTGTCGCCCTGCGGCGTGGCGGCTGAGGTCTCCGACAGCACCTTGCCGTTGCGGTCGAACCGGATCAGGGCGCCCGGGCTGCCCGCGAAGCCGTTGCCGATGACGGTCTGGCCGTTCTTGTAGGTGTAGGGGCCGGGCACTACCGGGCCGCCCATGTAGGTGCCGTACGTGGTGCCGTCCTTGAGTGTCCAGTACGCGTCCGGTACCGAACCGCCCAGGGTCTGCGTCGGCAAGCTGACGCCCTTGAGCTTGATCTTCGGCAGCTCCGACACGTCGAACGCGTAGGTGACGGCGGCGAACAGCGCCCCGGCGTAGACAGTGTCGCCCTTGTGCCACACGTACTGCATGTGGTGCGGCTCGTTCTCCACCAGCGGCCCCACGGTGGCCGTGTTGACCACTTTGCCGTAGCTCGGTGAGCCCTCAGTGGCGTCGATGACCGCCAGGAAGTCGGGGCCGGGGAGGGCGTTCTTCACCTTGTTCAGGCCGCCGGCGATCGTGCCCGGGAGGTTCTTGACGTCCTTGACCACGGTGTCGGCGATGTTCTCGTCACCGGCCCACACCAGCAACCACTTCTTCCGCTCGCCGTCGGACTTGGTGGCCAAGTCCGGCACCAGGTGGTTGCGCACCCAGTACCGCTTGCCGTCGACGGCGGTGACGGCGCTTTCCAGTACCTGGACGTCCGCGTACGCCGCGGTGGTCGCTCCGGAGGCGCCGAGCAACCCCGCGGACAACACGGCCACCGCCAGGCAACTGCCCAGCTTCCGGCCGCGCCATTTCTTTTTCGCCATGTTTTTCTCCGGTCATTGACGGAAGGATGTGCCTGGCCAACGCGCGCATTTATCCGCATCGAAAATGCGCAGGGCTGATTGACCGAAACGCGCAGGCAAGCGCGTCCGGTCGGCGAACGGCAGGGTGCGCCGGCCCGGTCAGCCGACGTTGGCCTCGGGCCTGGGGAGTGCGCTCGAGCTGCGTTGGAGGTCGATGTGAAGCCGCCTCGTCAGGAGCACGCACACCACCATGGGTGTAGATGGTTGCTCCGTTCGGCGCAATGGTCAAGGCGTATTCCATATTACGGGAAAGATTTCCACCGCCCGGCCCGGCCGCCACATTGCCCGACACTTCGACCAAACAAGACAATTCTTCCGGCTCGCCAGGCAGGCCGCCTTCAACCGTTTTCGTCAATGCTTTTCGCCATTTCGCTAAGTTCGGCGGCAAGGTCGGGCCCCGGGCAAGCGGCGGAACACACCGGAGTTCCCGGAAACGGCGGCAAGAAGCGGCCCGGGCCTGCCCCGGCCGGGATTCATGGGGCAGGCGGAGACGGCTGGAGCGGCCGCGGCCCTGGTGTGATGATCCTCCTCGGAGGTGGCGTGGGCTCGGCGGCCGTTTCCGGTGACACGGCGACGCCGCAGTCACAGGACGCCCTCACTTCGATCGGGTAGCCGCTGCTCGGGCTCGACGAATTGCCGGAGGGTGCCGAGGCGGCCGATGACTGTCCCGGTGTGCCGCTGGTTGTCCCCCGTCGGATAGCCGCTGCTCGGGCTCGACGAGCTGCCGGAGGGTGCCGAGGCGGCCGATGACTGTCCCGGTGCGCGCCGTTGCCGGCCGGTTCGTCCGGCGAGTGATCCGGCGGCCGCCGATCGGCTGCGATGTCGCAGCCACCAGCCGACCGTGCCCCGGGGGATCGGTGCCCAGCGCTACATCGCGGCGCCGGGCACCGGTCAGCCGGGCTCGCCGCGCCGTTTCCGGTGCGCGACCCACGCCAGGTCGACGACCAGCACGGCGGCCAGGACGAACAGCACGATCGCCGGCCAGATCATGTCGGCGACGACGATCCACAGCACGCCGACCACGATGCTGAGCACGATGCCGATGCCTGCCAGCCACAGGCGCAACGTCAGCGCGCTGTAGGTCGGTGCCGCTCCGGCCCACCCGGCGGTCGGGTCGTGGTAATCGGGCAGGCCGCGTTCGTAATCGGCGCGCGTGCGTGGTCGGTCGTCATCCGCTTGCGTGCGTGGTCGGTCGTCGTCCTCGGAAGTCATGCACGGGGATACCCGGCGGGTGAGGTGATCAACCCGCGCGCGTGTGATCCGTTCTGGACGGACGACCATGACGCCGCCTACGGACACGATCAACTCGCGCGCGTGTGAGCCGCTCCCTGGGCGGGTAGGCAACAGCATCGGCCGACCGACAGGAGCTGGTGACCGTGTCCCCGCAACCGCAGCAATGGCGCAACCTGCTGGACAAGCCACGGCGGATGGTGGTCGACGGGCCACTCACCCGGGCAGCCATGAACGCCGCGAAGCGCGTCGGATCGCTGCGCCACGGGCGCGCTTTCCATCCCGCCGGGTGCACGTTCGAGGCCGAATTCGACCTGGTGCGGCCCGGTCCGATCGGCGACGCGCTCAGCGCGGGCGAGTACCGTGCGCAGGCCCGGCTGTCCAAGGCCGCGTCGACGCCCGGCAGGTTCCCGGACGTCCTCGGGCTGGCATTTCGCGTCCACGATGTCGGCGACACGCCCCTGGACGTCGCGCTGGCCACGGCGGGCAAGCGACCAGTCGCCCGCCACGTGCTGATGCCCAGCCGCAGCTTCACGCGTGCCTTCTACTCGTCTCTGTTGCTGTATCGCGCCGGCGAGCGACACGTAGTGATCGGCGCGGAGGCCGAGCCGGGAACGCCGGACGTACCAGCTGACGTCGGCGCGGTGGCACGTGCCGTGCCTGTGACGTTCCGGATCGCCGTAGCTCAGCTGCGCGGCCCCTGGGTCGAGGTCGGATTGCTCACGCTGACCGTGGCGACCGGTGCGGACCCCCACTTCGACGTCGTCCGCAACTCCGTACCCGGCCTGCAGCCGGTCGGCTGGCTCAACCGCCTCCGCGGTCCCGTCTACCGTGCATCCCAACGCGGCCGTGACCACGCAAGCGAAACGAGCTAGCCGGGATCACAGCTCGTCGACGGCGTCGAGCATGGCGCGGCCGATCACCGACCGTGCTTCCACCGCGGGGTGGGTGGCTCCGTAGTTGGCCTGGTCGGACAGCTCGGCAGCGAACAACGAGAAGATCAGCGTGGGTGCGCCGTCCCGGTCGTAGATGACTCCGACCTCGTGCCGCCGGTCCTCGTATGCCCCGTATTTCGCGGCCACTCGGATGCGCTCCTGCGACGACATCAGCCGCCGGATGCCGTCGGTGTACCCCGGTTCGGTCCAGCGCATGATCGACAGCAGGAAGTCGCACGACTCCGCGGACAACAGGGTGTGCTGGGTGAGCCCGGTGAGCAGGCGGTGCATCTCCGCGGGCGTGGTGCTGCCGTGGAAGAACTGGTCCGGGTCCTGGTCGTGCTCGGACACCCGGGTCACGGTGAACCCCTTGGCGGCCAGGATGCCGTTGAGCTCGTCGCGCGGGCACACCCGGGCGATCAGCGGCAGCGCGGAGTTCTCCGACGCCACCAGCAGCGTGACCAGCACGTTGGCCAGCGTCAGCCGGTCCCCGTACACCTTCTGCAGATGCCAGATGCCGCTGGTGTCCGGGTCGATTTCGATGTCCGCCTGGGTCAGCTCGAGGCGCTGATCCAGGCGGAGATCGCCCCGGTCGACCTTGTCCATCACGGCCACCGCCATGGCGAGCTTGTTGACGCTCGCGGCGCGGATCTCGGTGTCGCGGTCCTCGTCGATCACCACGACCGGCTCGGCTTCCCCCGTGTGCAGCGTGACGTAGGAGAGCCACCGGCCTCCCGCGCGGCGTATCTCGCGCCGATACACGCGCCGGATCTTCTGCACCGGTGAGCCGCCGAGGTCGACCGCCGCAGCAGGTGCCGCGTTCCCGGCAACGGTTGCGCCCGCGATCGCGGCCCCGGCCGCCACGGTGCCCCGCAGCAGCGTGGCTCGGGAAATACCGGACCTGCCACCATCCCGTTGCGACGCAGTCATCGGATGCCCCCTCCCGTGATCGGGTTCCGCCCTGTGGAAACGATGCCGGAAGCTACCACCCGGTGACCGCGCGGGCATCCGGCGAAAGTGTTGCCGCGTTGCCGTTGAAGGTACCTGCGGCCGTGCACCCGTCGCCGACGGCGGCGCCGGTCGTCAGCCGGGCAGCCCGGCGCCCTCGGCGTCGTCGCGGTCCGCCCATTCCAGCAGTGCCTCCAGCGAGAAGGCTTCGTCGTCGATCCCGGCGTGCAGATCGCCGAACTCGGCGAACCGCTTCGGCACCGTCGCCATCGTGCAGTCCCTCGGGTCGACGTCCGCCAGCTCGTCCCACCTGATCGGCGTGGACACGGTGGCCTCCGGCGTGCCACGCACCGAGTAGGCGCTGGCCATGGTGTGGTCGCGGGCGTTCTGGTTGAAGTCGACGAACAGGGCACTCGGGTCGCGGTCCTTCCGCCACCACGCGGTGGTGACCACGTCGGGGTTGCGCCGCTCGAGTTCCTTGGCGAAGGCGTGCGCGGCCCGCCGCACCTGGCCGAACTCCCACTCGGGCCGGATACGGACGTAGATGTGCAGGCCGTGGCCGCCCGAGGTCTTCGGATACCCGGTGATGCCCAGCTCGTCGAGCACCTCGTGGGCGGAGGTGGCCACCCGGCGCACGACGTCGAACGGGCACTCGGGCATCGGATCCAGGTCGATCCGCCACTCGTCCGGCTTCTCGGGGTCGGACCGCCGGGAGTTCCACGGGTGGAACTCCACCGTCGACATCTGCACCGCCCAGATCACGTCGGCGAGCTTCGTCACGCACAGCTCGTCGGCATGCCGGCCGAACCGGGGGAAGTACAGCCGGACGGTCTCCAGCCACGGCGGGGCGCCGCGCGGCACCCGCTTCTGGTGCACCTTCTCGCCTTCGATCCCGTCCGGATACCGGTGCAGCATGCACGGCCGTTCGCGCAGCGCGCGCACGATGCCGTCGCCGACGCTGAGGTAGTACCGCGCCAGGTCGAGCTTGGTCGCGCCGGTCTTCGGGAAGTAGACCCGGTCGGGATGGGAGAGTCGCACGGTGTGCTCGCCGACCGTCAGCTCGGCCGCCGGGGGCTTCCCTTTGCTCGCCATAGGCTCACGGTACGCAAGGTTCCGGCATGTCACCGGCCGCGACGATCGCGCCCCGCGGGCCGGCGGGACGGCAGGCATACTGCTGTGCGATGAGTGCTGACGAACCGGTGGCGGGCGATCGGCGCTGGCCACGCTCGGTGTACGGGCACGGGGACGAGCCCGACCCGCGCTTCTCGTTGGCCAACGAACGGACGTTCTTGGCCTGGATCCGCACGTCGCTCGGGCTGCTCGCCGGGTCGCTGGCGGTGCATCTGGTCGATCTCGGCCGCTACGAAGGCGTTGCCAGGGCGGGCGCCGCGCTGCTGGCCGTCACCGGGCTGCTCTGCGCCGCGCAGGCATGGCGGGGATGGGCGAGGACCGAACGCGCCCTGCGCGAGCGGCGGCCGTTGCCGTCCAGCCGGACCGGCATCGTGGTCGTGGCGGTCGTCGTGCTGATCGCCGCCGCGCTGGCCGTGTTGAGCGTGTGGGGGTAGCGCGTGGTCTACCGGCCGGACGGCTTGCAGCAGGAGCGCACCATCCTGGCCTGGCGGCGCTGCGCGCTGGGGTTCGTCGTGATCAGCGTGCTGATCACCCGCACGGCTCTGGTCGCCGGCCAGCCGGTGATCGGCGTGGCGGGCCTGGCGACCATCGCGGTCGCAGTGCTGGTCCTCCGGCTGACCATGCGCCGCCGGCCATGGCGGAGGCCGTCCGCGACGCCGCCGCACGGGCTGGCCGTGCTCGACGACGGCCGCCTCCCGGCGTTGATCGCCGGCGTCGCGATGACCTTGTGCTGCTTGATCGCGGCGCTGGTCTGGCTGGCGTGAGCTACGCGTACGCGGCGAGGCGACCGGCGAGACTCCTGCGGTCGGCAACGCCGCTGGGTGGGTGCTTGCTGCCTGCGATGCCGTGGACCACGCAGCGGACGAACGTGGCCACCGCCCTCGGCGGCGGCAGCAGATCCTCGACGTACCAGGCCAGGATCAACAGGTCCTCGCCCGAGCCGGTTTCCATACCGACCGCCCACCCACATTCGTCGTCCCAGATCAGCGCCAGGTCGCGGGTCGGCTTGTCCGGCAGCCGGTTCTCCAGCGCGATGTAGGCGTTGGCGGACTCGGCCCATTCGCACCATTGCGCTTCCGGCCCGGCGCCGACCTCGGCGGCGACCTGACGCACGTAGGCGCGCAGCCCGTGTTCTGTCTGGTGCGGCGTCGGTTCGTCGCCCGGCGCGCCTGCGGTCGGAAGGATGGGGGCGGTCGTCATGGGCAGTCCTCGGGCAGGAGCAACGGCAGTGGGTGAACGGAAAGGCCGGCGGCAGCCGGCTCGGTCAGCTCGGCTGGTGCTCGGTGAGCGCCGCGCGCAGCCGGGCCAGTGACGCCGCGAGCAGCCTGCTGACGTGCATCTGGGACACGCCAACGGCCTGCGCGATCTGGCTCTGCGTCATGTCGTGGAAGAACCGCAGGGCGACGATGCGCTGTTCGCGTGGTGCGAGCTGGCTCAGCGCGCGGCGCAGCACGGCGTGGTTCTCCACCGTGGTGAACTCGTGGTCGGCGTCGCCGATCAGCTCGCCGAGTTCGGTGTCGGTGTCGCCCTGGCCGAGCGACCGGTTCAGCGACTCGGGGCGGTAGGCCGCCGACGCGGACAGGCCCTCGTAGACCTCCTCGGTGCTCAGCCCGAGGTGTTCGGCCAGCTCGCTCGGCCGGGGTGACCGGCCGAGCAGCTCGGTGAGCTCGGTGGCGGCCTCGTTGAGCGTCTGCCGCAGCTCCTTCAGCCGCCGCGGCACCCGCAGCGTCCACGTCGAGTCGCGGAAGTGCCGCTGCAGCTCCCCGCGGATGGTCGGGATGGCGAACGGCAGGAAGCCACGGCCGTACTGCGGCTCGTAGCGGTCGACCGCGTTGATCAGTCCGATGGTGGCCACCTGGCGAAGGTCCTGGCTGGGCTCGCCGCGGTGCCGGTAGACCTGTGCGATGTGTTCGGCGACCGGCAGGTGCGCGGCGATCAACCGCTCGCGCAGCTCCTCCCGGCGCGGATCTCCGGCGGGAATGTCCTGCATCTGCCGGAACAGCGGCTCGTACTCGTCGTATTCGCCGTGGCGAGCCGGACGTGCTTCCGTCTCGCCTGCAGTGCTTTCCGCGTCGGTGGGATCGGGCCGTGCCGGTGAGCCCGCGAGCTGGCCGACCACGCCCGCGCTCGGTGCGGTGACGCTGGTAGTCATGGCGTCCCTCCAGCCGGAGGCCGCCGGGTTCCGTGCAGCCTCTAGTCGTCATGAGCGGCTGTCTTCTCAACCGGCGGACCCACCATAGGCGCGGACAGACAGGTTTGTCTACTTGGTGTCCGGCAATCGGCGGAGCGAAACACCCGCCGTGGGGCAGGTGCGTCACACGACCGGGTTCCCTGGTCACAGCGTCGGCAGGACGTGCCGGCCGCCGATCGGCGGAGCCGGTCGTGCTCGGGACGGCATCGGACCAGCTTGCCGGTGGGCGCAGAGACGACAAGCGGGGTCTCGATCATGTTCGGCGCCCTTGTGTGGGCTGGCTGGCGCCCACCGGCAAGCTGGACGAAGGCTCACCCGTCGCGGACGGGCAGGCAGGTCACACCGTGGCCAGCTGCGCCTGCCACATCCAGTGGGCTTCCTCCAGCTTCGAGGCGATCTCGATGACCAGGTCCTGGGTCACCGGGTCCGCCTTGTCCAGCGGGTCGATCGCTTCCCTGGCGTGGCCGATGGCCGTGGCCAGGGCGGAGACGGTGACCTCGATGGCCTTCTTGTCGGTGGTCCAGGCGGCTTCCAGGTCCGCCAAGCCGGACGTCTCGGCCACCGTGCGGGCGCGGCCGTCCGGCACGACGCCGATGGTCGCGGCGCGTTCGGCGACCTGGTCGGCGTACTCGCGGGCCAAGGTCACCAGCTCGTCCAGGTGCAGGTGCACGTCGTGGAAGAACCGGCCGACCACGGTCCAGTGGGCTTGCTTGGCCAGCAGGTGCAGCTGGATGAGGTCGACCAGGATCTGCTGCAGGTACTTGCCGGTCATCTGCTGATCGGCGTCGTTGAGTGGCCCGGTGATCGGGGTGCCCGAGGTCATCGTCGTCCTTTCGACTCGCATGCGTGGTGCTGCCGACGGGCAGCGGGTGGGTTCACGTCAGGCCACGGATACCCATCCGTCCGGACCGCTGAACCTCGGTGTGGTCGTCGCCCGGGCAGGGTGCAGCGAATGCCACGGGAAGAGCACGGACAGGTCGCGCGCGTGTCGAAATTCTCGAGAGTGGGTAATCGCGGTTCACGTCGCGTCGACGTACTTGTTGCGCGCCTATTTGTGGAGGTTCCCATGGCTGAGCGCATCCCCCCTCAGAACGTCACGCCACGAAGCAAGCAAGAACCCGTACGGATGGCGGCCATGGTGGTGGCCGCGGTGTTCCTCCTGGTCGGCATCCTGGGGTTCATTCCGGGAATCACCAGCGACTTCGACACCATGACGTTCGCCGGCCACGAATCCGGCGCCATGCTGCTGGGCCTGTTCAACGTGTCGGTGCTGCACAACCTGGTGCACCTGGCCTTCGGCGTGGTCGGCCTGGCCCTGGCACGCACCGCGGCGGGGGCGAATGCGTTCCTGCTGGTCGGCGGGATCATCTACCTCGGCCTGGTGGTCTACGGGCTGGTCATCAGCGAGGACAGCGCCGCCAACTTCGTGCCGTTGAACGCGGCCGACAACTGGCTGCACCTGGTGCTCGGAGTGGGCATGATCGGCCTGGCGATGGCCCTGCGTCCGCGCCACGCGGGAGGGCACACCACCGCCTGACTCCGGATCCGACACACCGCCGGTGTTGCGTTCACCAGCAGTACCGGCGGTGTGTTTGTGCCGTGTCCCACTTCGTGTGGGTGAATCGGTAACGGCTTCGTCGCCGGACACGAAGCCGGGGTGACTCGAGGCTGACGCGTCCGCAGCGCGGACGCACTACAGCAAGGGGAGGCGGCATGGACGACAAGCGAGCCATCGTGGTCGGGGTCGACGGTTCGGCGGCGGCGATGCGCGCCGTGCGCTGGGCCGCCCGCGAGGCATCGCTACGGGACGTTCCGTTACGGCTGCTGACCGCCAGGGCACTGCCCCGCCCGAACCGGTTCGAGGCGATGCTGGCGCCGGACGCCCGTCATGCGCTGTTGGACCAGGCGCGGGAGACGTTGCGGGAAGCCGAGCAGGAAGCGCTCGCGGTTGCGCCGAACCTCCACGTCGATCACGACCTCCAAGTCACGGCCGCGGCCCCGGCGCTGATCACGGCTTCGCACCAGGCGCAGTTGGTCGTGGTGGGCTCCAGCGGGCTGGGTGGCGTGGCCGGATTGTTCATCGGATCGGTCGCCGTCGGCACCGCGGCACACAGCAGGTGCCCCGTCGTCGTGGTGCGCGGCGACGACGAATCGGCATGGGAGGGCCGGCCGATCGTCGTCGGGGTCGACGGCACGGCATTGTCCGATCCCGCCGTGGACCTGGCCTTCGACACCGCTTCGGTGCGCGCGGCCGATCTGCTGGTGGTGCACGTCCGCGCGGGCCGGGGAGACCGTTCGGCGCAGGAGCGCGAGCAGGCCGAGGAGACCGTGCGGTCGGCGGTCGCCGAACAGCTTCGGCCGTGGCTGGACAAGTACCCGACGGTCGACGTGCGCATCGCGGTGCAGACCGGGCGGCCGGAGCCGGTCCTGGTCGACTTGAGCAACGGTGCCCAGCTGGTGGTGGTCGGCTCGCGCGGCAGGGGAGCGGTGGCCGGGCTGACCCTCGGCTCGGTCGGACACGCCCTGCTGCACCGGGCAAACTGCCCGGTCGCGCTGGTGCGGCAGACGCAGCAGACGGAGCCGGAAGCGGCCGAAGGTCCCTCCGACCGGTGACCTCCAGCCGTGCCGAGAGACCGGTGCGGCTCGGCAGCATCGACGGTGCAGTGGTGCCTGACGTTGAGCCTGGTGTCCGACGGCGAGGCCGACGGTGACGTGCAGCGGGTGGAGGCGACCATGAGTGCTCTGGCACCGGAAGTGACCGAGGCGTTGGGCAAGGCCGTGCAGGCCCCCTCGCCCTACAACACGCAGCCGTGGCGGTTCGTCGTCGACGGGGAACGGATCGACCTGTTCCTGGACCCCGAGCGGGTACTGCGGGTGTCCGACCCGGACGGGCGCCAGGCCCGCCTGGCATGTGGTGCGGCGCTGTTCAACCTCCGGCTCGGCATCCGGGTGCACGGGCGAGCCGTCGTGGTGGACCTCGTTCCGGACCCCGAGCAGCCCGATCTGCTGGCGTCGGTCCGCATCTCCGGCCCGCAGGCCAAGACGCTCACCGAGGACCGGCTGGCCAGGGCGATCGAGCGCAGGCACACCAACCGGCGGCCGTTTCTGAACCGCCAGGTGGAGCCGCCGCTGCGCAGCGGCCTGGTGGCGGCGGCCCGTGCCGAAGGTGCGCTGGTGGAGCTGGTGGACCCGGAGGGCAAGACCGCGCCGCGCTATCGGATCATCGCCGAGCTGGTCCGGCAAGCCGACTCGGTGCAGCAGAACGACCCGGAGTACCAGTGGGAAGCCCGGCGCTGGTCCGGCGGGGGGCCGGAGCGGGCCGACGGTGTGCCCGCTTCCGCGTTCGGTCCCGAGCCGGACGACGACCGCGTCCTGCGACTGCGCAGCTTCCCGCGGGACACCGCGCCGCCCCGCCGGGAGTTCGAGCAACAGCCACTGGTCGCCGCGGTGCTGACCTACGGCAAGGGGATCGCGGCGGACGTCGTCGCGGGCATGGCGATGCAACGGGTCTTGCTCACCGCGAGCGACCTCGGGCTGAGCACGTCGTTCCTGACGCAGCCGTTCGAGGTGCCGCAGACCCGCGCCCAGCTGACCGAGCTGTTCCGGCCGCATCAGATCCACACCCTGCTGCGGGTCGGCTACGGCTACCCGGTCGCGCCGACACCGCGCCGGGCGGTGGACGAGGTGACCGTGCGGACCTGACCGCCGCTGGCCGGGCCGGGCCCCGCCTCGTTGGTCTGCCGGACCGGCTTCGGCCGCATTCCGCTCGCACCGGTGGTGCGGCAGGTACGCCTGCACCGTGTTCGTATGTCACCCGCGGTCATTCGTACGGTCACTCCTCGGCCGCGATGCCGTTGGTTCGTGCATCTGCGTTCGGCGGCGGAGCCATGGCCGGATACCTGCGGGCACGGCCGTCGTCGGCGGCGTTGCGGCCGCGGTCGGGGGCTCTCGCGACATTGGCGGGCTGGTCGTCGGGGTGACCGCTGTCCGGCCGGCGCACTGCCCGCCGCCCCTTGGACCAGCGGTGTGACGCGAGTGCGCCGGTCGCAACACCACTCTGTCACCTACTCGCGTGATCCGGCCGGCCGGTCATCGACGTTTGCCCAGCTCGCGGGGGTAGCGCGACTCGTTCGGAGCATCCCGTTGCGGCCGCCGACGACGTAAGGTCGAGCCGAGTTGATCGACACTTCCGCAGCGTCGCGAGGAGGGCCGCCCATGTCGCAGCAGGTTCGAGGCATCGTCGCTCGCCGCAAGGGCGAGCCGGTGACGTTGGAGACCGTCGTGGTGCCGGACCCCGGCCCCGGCGAGGCCGTGGTGCGCGTCCAGTCCTGCGGGGTGTGCCATACGGATCTGCACTACCGGGAAGGCGGGATCAACGACGAGTTCCCGTTCCTGCTCGGCCACGAGGCCGCGGGCGTGGTCGAGGCGGTCGGGGAGGGCGTCAGCACGATCGCCGAGGGCGACTTCGTCATTCTCAACTGGCGCGCGGTGTGTGGCGAGTGCCGGGCATGCCGCAAGGGCAAGCCGCACTACTGCTTCGACACCCACAACGCCGCCCAGCCGATGACGCTGGAGGACGGCACCCCGTTGACGCCCGCGCTGGGTATCGGCGCGTTCGTCGAGAAGACGCTGGTCCACAGCGGGCAGTGCACCAAGGTCGACCCGGCGGCCTCGCCCGCCGCGGCCGGGCTGCTCGGCTGCGGGGTGATGGCCGGGATCGGTGCGGCGATCAACACCGGCGGGGTCGGCCGCGGCGATTCCGTCGCGGTGATCGGCTGTGGCGGGGTCGGCAGCGCGGCGATCGCCGGGTCGGTGCTGGCCGGTGCCACCACGGTGATCGCCGTGGACATCGACGACACCAAGCTGGAGTGGGCGCGCGGATTCGGCGCCACCCACACCGTCGACGCCCGTCAGGCCGATCCGGTCGAGGCCATCCGCGAGCTGACCGGGGGTTTCGGCGCCGACGTCGTGATCGACGCGGTCGGCACGCCGGAAACGTTCCGCCAGGCCTTCTATGCGCGTGATCTGGCGGGCACGGCCGTGCTGGTCGGCGTTCCGACGCCGGACATGAAGATCGAGCTACCGCTGATCGACGTCTTCTCCCGGGGCGGGGCGACGAAGTCGTCCTGGTACGGCGACTGCCTGCCGTCGCGCGACTTCCCGATGCTGATCGATCTGTACTTGCAGGGCAGGCTGGACCTGGACGCGTTCGTCACCGAGAAGATCAAGCTGGACGAAGTCGAACAGGCCTTCGAGAAGATGCACTCCGGTGCCGTGCTGCGTTCGGTGGTGATGCTGTGAGCGTGCGTATCGATCACGCCGTCGTCTCGGGGACGTTCAGCCTGGACGGCCAGACGTTCGACGTCGACAACAACATCTGGGTGCTCGGTGACGACGAGCGGTGCGTGGTGATCGACGCCCCGCACGACGTCGACGCGATCATGCGCGTGGTCGGTGACCGCACGGTGGAGGCGATCCTGCTGACGCACGCACACGACGATCACGTGCGGGTTGCTCCCGCGCTGGCCGAGCGCACCGGTGCCGAGCTGTGGCTGCATCCCGACGACCTGCCGTTGTGGCGGTTGACGCATCCCGATCTGGAACCGGACGCCGACCTGGTGGACGGGGCCAGGCTGGCGCTGGGCGGCACGACCGTGGAGGTGCTGCACACGCCCGGGCATGCGCCGGGTGCGTGTTGCTTCGCGGTGCCCGATCTCGGTGTGGTCTTCACCGGGGACACGCTGTTCAAGGGCGGCCCTGGCGCGACCGGCCGCTCGTTCAGCGACTTCCCCACGATCATCGAGTCGATCACCAGGCGGCTGCTGAGCCTGCCGCCGGAAACCGTGGTGCATCCCGGCCACGGCGAGAGCACCACGGTCGGGGAGGAGGCTCCGCACCGCGAGGAGTGGATCCGTCGGGGCTACTGACCGCTCCGCTCGGGTTCACCAGGTGGACGGTCCGGGATGCCTGTGCTTCGGACGGTCCGTGATGCCGCACCGGACCTTCCACGTGGGAGGAGGGCGAGCGCCCGGATGCCGGGGAGGCGGGCATCCGATGTGCGGAAGGCCGTCCGGGGAGGCCGGGCGGCGGCGAAGGGAGATTCGTCCTGAACACGCAACGGCAGACGATCCGGGAGGCACGGAACGGACGATCTGGAACAGGAAGAGGCGGACGGTTCCCGCGACGACGACCGGGCAAGAATGGAGTGCCCGCATCGAGTGCGGTCGACGGCCGACTGAGGGAGGCGTGGTGAGTGCTGGGGGCGCCAAGCGCCGGGGACGAGCATCCGACATCCTGGCCGCGTTCACCCGCAAGGTGGCTCAGCGGGGCTACGACGCGGCGAACTTCAGCGAGATCGGTGCCGAACTCGGCATCTCCAAAGGCACGATCGTGCACCACTACGGCACCAAGGACCGTCTGCTCGCCACGCTGCACGAGAAGTACATGCAGGCCAGACTGGCCGAGGCCAGGCTGATCTGCCGCCGGCTGGGCACGCCGCAGCGGCAGCTTGCCGGGCTGCTGTTCGCCTCGATCATGTACCAGGTGCACGAGCGCGATGCGACGGTGGCGTTCCAGCGGGAGGTCGCGCGCATCGCGGGCACGGCGGGCAAGCCGCTGCGGGACGAGTACCTGGAGCTGGTGCGGGACGTGCTGCGTCGCGGGGTGCGGGAGGGGGTGTTCCGTCCCGGGCACGTCGACGTGCGCAGCTTGCTGATCTTCGGATCCAGCCACTGGGCGTGGACGTGGTTCCGGCCGGACGGTCAGCTGACCGCGGAGCAGATCGGGGCGACGTTCGTGGATCTGGTGCTGGGCAGCCTGCTGGTGGACAGGTCGGGTTTGCCCGAGCTGGCCGACCCGGGCGGAGACGTCGTGCGCACCGTGCAGCGGTGCTTCGACGACGTGGCCGCGGCACTCGCGCCGGCCAACTAGCGCACGCCGGAACCTTTGCTGGTCAGCGCGCAGTGGGAACGCCCGCTGGTCAGCGCGGGGTACGGCGATGCGGGCTGGCTCGTGCATGTGGCGGGGACTCGTGCCGCTCAGTGGCATGGGTCGGAACGCCCGTCGGCCAACGCCCGTCGGCTGGGCATGCAGTGGGAGCGCCGGTCATTCAGTGGGCGCGGTGGGGATGCGGGTTGGTCGCTGCGGGTCGTGGGGATGCGAGCCTGGCTCGTGCATGTGGCAGGGATACCAGCCGGCTAGCGCACGTGGTGGGAGTCGTGCCGGTAGCGCACGCGGTCGGCACGACCGCCACCCCGTGCAGGCGGTCACAGTGACGGGCGTCCGCCGGACGACCCGCTCCGATCGGCGCTTGCGCCCGTCCGCCGCCTCCCGGTCGATGCACTCCGCACGGTGATCATCTGCACCGGTGAACACCGCACGGGTGAACGCCACACGGGTGAAACTGCGCACGGGTGAAGCTCTCGCGCGCTGAGTCGCCTGAGATCGGCCCCGTCGGTGCTGGTGGCCAGGTGCGCGCAGTGCCACCATCTGCCCGGTGACCTCGCACAAGTGCATGACTCGCACGCCGACCCCGCCGTCCGCCGCACCAGCCGCCGCCAAAATATTTATATCGAAGTGTAAGATCGCGCGTGTGCGAGACGAAACGCGTGTGATGTCGACCGATGCGGGCAAGCGAGTACGGGCCGTTGGTTTCCGTGCCTACGGTGGGCCCGAGGTGCTGGAAGTCGTCTCCCTGGAACCGGAGCCGCTGGGGGCGGACGACGTGCGCATTCAGGTCGCGGCATCCACCGTCAATCCGACGGACGTGGTCCGCCGCGCTGGGCAGCGAGCCACCGGCGGCAGGCCGGAGACGGTGGATGTTCCTGGCATGGAGGTCGCCGGGCTCGTTACCGAAGTCGGCGCGCGCGTGACGTCGGTCGGCGTGGGCGACAGGGTGATGGCGATCGTCGCACCCGCGGGGGAGCACGGCGGACATCGCGCGGACGTGGTGGTGCCCGCCGTCTCGGTCGTCCGTTCGCCGTCCAACCTCAGCGACGTCGAAGCGGCCACGATTCCGATGAACGGCTTGACCGCCCTGCACGCGCTCGACGCGATGAACCTGTCCGCCGGGGACGTGGTCGCCGTGACCGGGGCGGCAGGCGCGGTCGGCGGATACGTCGTCCAGCTCGCCAAGCACGCGGGGTTGCGCGTGGTGGCGGACGCGGCGGAGAACGACCGCGAGCTGGTGGCTTCGCTGGGTGCCGATGTGATCTTGCCGCGTGGCCCGGGATTCGCCGCAGCGGTGCGGGAGCGGTTTCCGCATGGCGTGGACGGGCTGGCGGATGCCGCGATCCAGAACGCAGAGGTGCTGGACGCGGTTCGCGACGGTGGCACCGTCACCACGTTCCGCCGGTACACCGGGGACGGCACGTCGCGCATCCGGGTGGTGCCCATCTCGGTGCTCGAGGTCGCCGAACGCACGGATCTGCTCGAGCGGCTGCGGGAGCATGCCGAGGCGGGTGTGATCACGGCTCGCGTCAACGAGGTCTTCCCGCCCGAGGAAGTGGCGAAAGCGCATAGGCTTCTCGAGGCCGGAGGACTACGTGGTCGGCTGGTGCTGGGCTGGTCATGAAGGCCCACTTGTAGCGCTTGTCGAGGGGAGAGAAAGGATTGCGAGCGATGACCACCCCCGAGGTGGCGAAGCAGGATCGACGTCAGCGGCGATGGCACGAGGCCCACGACCGGCTGTACCAGGCGGCCTGCGAGCTGTTCCTGGAATCCGGCTACGCCAACACGTCGGTCGATGACATCGCCGAACGTGCCGACGTCGCCCGCAAGACCGCGTTCAACCACTACCCGCGCAAGCGCGACTTCATCGCCGAGTGGGGCCGCCGCCGCAGGCAGCGGGTGATCGACGCGATCTCCGCCGAGCTGGCCGACGACCCCAGGCTCGAGCCTGTGCTCCGCCGCTACTTCGCCGAGCTGGCCGCGATCAACGTGGCCGAACGCGCGCTGACCATCCGCATGTCGCTCGGGTGGCGGCAGTCAGGCGGCCCGTTCGACGCCGACCCCCACCAGCTGGTCGACGTGCTGCGCGGGTTCCTCACCGACGCGATCGAGCGCGGCGAGATCTCGTCCAAGGTCAACGCCTCGCATGTGGCCACGATCCTGTACAGCAGCTACTTCGGCCTGCTGTACGACTGGTGCGAGGGGCCGGACGACCAGCCGCCGTTCGATCTGCACGACGCGTTCATGCACCTCATCGACGTCGTGCTGGACGGCATCCGCTCGTTCTAGCCTGGCAGCCGTTCGCGCTGAGCGGGTTCGCTCCGGCCTCGGCGGCGAACCCGGTGAACGCCGCTACATGGCCGGAGGTCGCCTGTTCCCCGGACCGCAGCGGGCAAGTCCGGCACGAAGATCGTCCGCGCGTGCGCTCACACCGGCAGCATGCGTTGCTGGTCCAGGTTCCGACATCCGAGACCGTCCGCGCATGCGCTGACGCTGGCCGCGCGCTTGTGCCCGCTGTGCCGGTTGTGTGGTGTCGGCCAGTTTTGGTTGCCGTCACGCGGTGACGCTCCGGTGGTCGTTGTCCGGCGTGCTGGCCGCCCGGTGATGGCCGGTTGACATCCCCGGCGCTGGCCGCCCGGTCATGGCCGGTTGACACCGCCCAGCGCCCACGCTACACATATTTGCATCCGAGTGTAAATAAGCCGGATGCGGGACGCGCGTCCGGCGTACGCGGAAGGCTCGCCGTGTCATCACCTGAACTGCTCCTGCGGGGCGGCACCGTCCTCGTGGGCGACCCGGCAGAGAAGAACTTCGCCGACGTCGATCTTCGTTTGCGGGCAGGCCGGATCGCCGAGATCGGATCCGGCTTGGCGGTGGGCGATGCCGAAGTCGTCGACTACTCCGGCTGCTGGATCATCCCCGGCTTCGTCGACGCGCACCAGCACGTGTGGCAGTCGGTGCTGCGCGGGATGCTGGCAGGCGTTTCGCACGACGCCGCGGAGGCGGAGATCCGGCGTATCGTGGCGAGTTCGCTCGCGCCGGACGACGTTTTCGCCGGAACCTTCGGCGGGGCGGCCGCGATGCTCGACGCGGGCATCACCTGCACGTTCGACCACTGCGACGCGATAGCCACGTTCGAACACGCCCGCGCAGCGGTGGACGGACTCAGCGAGGCGGGCATCCGCGGGGTGTGGGCGTACGGATTCGATTCGCCTGCCGGAGCGGCAGAAGGCCGCCTGGCCGATGCCGCCGTGTTCACCCAGTTGCTCGCCGAGCACCCGCTGCTGTCGTTCGGTCTGGCCGCGGCATGGCATGGCGACCTGGAGTCGTTCGCCGCCCAACTCGATCTGACCGCAGGCCTGAACGCCCCGGTCCTCACCCACACCGACGTCCGGTCGCACGACAGCGCCAAGTGGCGGGAAGCCGGCCTGCTGTCCCCGCGCCACATCCACGCCTTCTGCACCGCGACTCCGCCGGAGATGTTCGCCGAGTTCGCCGGCGCGGGCTGCTCGGTGGTCTCCACGCCCGACCTCGAACTCGGCGGCGGCCTCGGCTATGCGCCGCTCCGCCACGCGCATCAAGCCGGCGTCACCACCGCGCTCGGCGTGGGTTCACAGGCCGTGGCGTCGGCCGACATGTTCGCCGTGATGCGCCTGGGCATGCAGAGCGAGCGGATGCGGCATCAGCAGGCCGTCGCGGAGTCCCGCGGAACGTCCGGCTTGGACCGCATAGCGCTGCGCACTGACGAGGTGATGCACTTCGCCACGCTCGGCGGGGCGAGGGCGCTGGGCCTCGGTGACGTGTGCGGCTCCATCGAGGTGGGCAAGGCGGCGGACCTGGTCGTGCTCAGGCCGGACACGCCCCGCCTCGTCCCGTTGGTCGATCCGATGGTCGCGCTGGTCATGCACATGGGCGTGGCCGACATCGACGCGGTGCTGGTGGCAGGCGAGTTCCGCAAGCGCGACGGCCGGCTGGTCGGCGACCTCGCCGGACGGGCGATCAGGGCGCTGGACGCCGCGCAGGCCCGGCTGGTTCCGGGCACCATGAGGGAGGTCTCCGCATGAAGGTTCTGGTCTGCGGGGTCGGCGGGATCAGCGGCAACACCGTCGCATCCGTGCTGAGCGAACGCGGGTTCGCCGTCCGCGCCCTGGTGCACCGGCCGGAACGCAAAGACGAAGCGGCGGCACTGGGGGCGCAGGAAGTCGTCGTCGCCGATTACGACGACGAGGAGTCCGTACGGCGTGCTGCCGAGGGCGTCGACGCGATCTACTTCGTTGCGGCCTCCTACCGGGAAAGCGAACCCCGCTGGGTCGAGGTCATGCTGCGTGCAGCCACCGGCTCGGGTGCCGATCGGTTCGTGTACCACTCCGTGCTTCACCCGTACACGCCGTCGATGCCGCATCACGAGCGGAAAGCGAAGGCGGAGATCTTGGTCCGCGCCTCCGGACTGCGGTGGACCATCCTGCAGCCGGCCATGTATGCCCAGACCGTGCTACGGATCCGGCAGCGGTCCCGCGACGGTGAGCTGCACGTTCCGTACGACCCGGACGCGAAGTTCGCGGTCATCGACGTGCGCGACATCGGCGCCTGCGCCGCCTCGGTGCTTGCCGACGATGCCCACGTCTACGCGTGTTACGAGCTTGCGGGTGCCGAGATCCAAAGCGTGCGGGAGATGGCCGCGACGATGGACCGTGTGCTGGGGGAGCCGCGGCGCATCGTCCAGGTCGACCCGAAGACCCTGCCGCTGCCGCCCGCCTGGGGAGAGCGGCAAAGGCACGAGTACGCCCTCATGTGCCAGGAATACGACGCACATGGGCTGCTCGGATCGAGCACGGTCGCCGAGCTGTTGCTCGGCCGCAAGCCGACTCCTTTCGCCGACGTCGTCGCTCGCGATGTCCGCGACGCACAGACCGGGAGCGTCAGATGACCAAGAAGATTCTCGTCACCGGCGGCCTGGTGCTGGTCGGTGATCCGCGGCGGCGCGATCTGCGGCGGGTCGACGTGCTGGTCGAGAACGGAAGAATCAGCCAGCTGACCCCGCACGGCGTCCTGTCCGCCGACGCGCATGCCGGGAACGGCGCCGGTGGTGCTGCCGCGGGCGCCGAGGTCATCGACGCGACCGACCACTGGGTGATTCCCGGGTTCGTCGACACGCACACTACGCTGTGGCAGTCGACCATGCGGGCGCTGACCGGCGACTGGCTGCTCGACGACTACTTCTGGTGCATCCGGATGAACCACATGCTCGCCTACACCGCAGCCGACGTGTACGCGTCGACCTTCGGTGGGGTGGTGGCTCAGCTGGACGCCGGGGTCACGACCACGGTCGACTTCTCGCACTGCGTGAACACGCCCGAGCACGCCGACGCCGGGGTGGAGGCGATCATCGACGTCGGCGGGCGCGCTGTCTGGTGCTACGGCTTCTGGTCCCCGTCGCCGCAGACACCGGCGTTCGCCTTCGTCGAGGAGCGATTCCGGGATGCCCGCCGCATCGCGTCGACGTACTTCCCGTCGCCGGGTGGCCGGGTCACCTTCGGGGTGTCGCCGACGGAGACGTTCCGCGCCCCCTACGAGCAGATCAAGAACGAGTTCCTGGTCGGGTTGGAGACCGGTGGCTTGGTGCATCCGCACACCAACACCAGGTGGCGCCCCGGTGCCCGGTCGGACATCGAGGTCTGGCACGAGCAGGGCATCCTGTGGGAGCACCAGCTGCACGCGCACTGCAACACCAGCACCGAGCGGGACTTCCAGCTGCTGGCCGAGGTCGGTGCGGCGGTGTCGGCGACCCCGGAAACCGAGCTGGCCATGGGCATGGGCCCGAACATCCTGGCCAGCGCCGACCGCGCCGGGGTGAACGTCGGCATCGGTGCCGACATCCAGGCGAACAACTCGCCGGACAGCCTGACGTCCATGCGCCTGGCCATGCAGACCGCGCTCGCCAACGCCACGCACCCGGTGCGGGAAGAGCCGGTGCCCGCGCCGGACGGCGAACCGACGCTGCGGCCGGAAGACGTGTTGCACTTCCAGACGCTGGGCGGCGCCCGCGCGCTCGGCCTCGGCGACGTGTGCGGCTCGATCGAGGTGGGCAAGGCCGCCGACCTGGTGCTGATCGACACCAGGACACCGCGCCTGCGGCCGGTGATCGACCCGATCGCGGCGATCGTGCTGCAGGTCAGCGTGGCCGACATCGCCACGGTGCTGGTCGACGGGCGGGTGGCGAAGCGCAACGGTGAGCTCGACCCGGCCTTGAGTCGCCGGGCGCAACGACTGCTCGAGGAGTCGGGCACCCGGGTCGCACGCGCCGTCCGCGAGCGGGGTGGCTGGATGCCGCCGCGGCCGCACGTCACCATCCGGCCCAACCACAAGGGCGTCCCCGGCCTCGGCGAGGTCGCCGAGCTGTAAGCGATCTCCCTCGCTGCCGTCTTGACAGGGCATGACCCTGACCCTAAATTTACATCAGAGTGTAAAAATAGTCTCGAGTGTATCTATCGCTCGTGGTGACCGTGAAGGAGTGCCGATGACAGACGACCACGCGCCCGAGTCGCTCGGCCCCGGTGAGCTGGTGGAAGTTGCCGACGGCGTGCACGCGTGGCTGCAGCAGGACGGATCGTGGTGGATCAACAACGCCGGCGTCGTCGTCGGGGACGCGGCGGCGGTGCTGATCGACACGTGCACCACGGAGCGCCGCACGCGCGAGCTGCTCGACGAGGTCGCGCAGGTCAGCCACGACAAGCCGCTGCGGTACGCGGTGAACACCCACCACCACGGCGACCACACGTTCGGCAATTCGCTGCTGCCGCCGCACACCGTGTTGATCGGTCACCGCGCCATGCGCGAAGCACTGCTGGCCGACCGCACCCTCGAGGCCTTCCCGCCGTACTGGTCGCCCAAGCCGGACTTCGGCAACCTGCACCGCCGGGTGCCCGACCTGACCGTGGAATCGGCCGTCACGGTGCACCTCGGCGGGCGGCACATCGAGTTGATCCACCCCGGGTACGCCGCGCACACCGACGGTGATCTGGTGGCCTGGGTGCCGGACGCGCGCGTGCTGTTCGCCGGCGACCTGCTCTTTCCCGGGCACACGCCGATGATCCTGGCCGGGGCGCCGACCGGGGCGATCCGCGTGCTGGACTGGATCGCGGAGTTCGACGCCGAGGCGATCGTGCCCGGTCACGGTGACGTGGTGTGGCGTGCCGAGATCGACCGGGTGCTGGACGAGCACCGCCGCTACTACGAGTTCGTGCAGGCCGAAGCCAAGCGCGGCCTGGAGGCCGGGCTGAGCCCGCTGGAGGTGGCGCGCACGGCCGACCTGGGCGACTTCGCCGATCTGCTGGATCCGGAGCGGCTGGTGCTCAACCTGCACAGCGCCTACGCCGAGGCGGCCGGTCGCAAGGCCGACCGGACGACGGCCTTCGAGGACGTCCTGGCCTGGCTGGGGGCCCCGATCCGGACGAAGGTGTGATGGTCATGTCGCTGAACGCGCACATCACCGGATGGGCGCACACCCGCTTCGGGAAGCTGTCAGCCACGTTGGAAGAGCTGGTCGTCGAGGTGACGCGAGGCGCCCTGGCGTCGGCGGAACTCGAGGCGTCGGAGATCGACGCGATCTACTACGCCCAGTACAACGCGGGCATGCACCCGCTGACGTTCGGTTCCGCGCTGCCGCTGCAGGCGGACGACGGCCTGTGGGGTGTGCCCGCGACGCGAGTGGAGAATGCCTGCGCATCAGGAGCGACGGCGGTGCACCAAGGACTGCTGGCGCTGCGCTCCGGTGTCGCACGGCACGTGCTGGTCGTCGGCGTGGAGAAGATGACCGAGACCGACGCCGCCGGAGTGCGCAAGGCCCTCATCGGCGCCGATTACGAAAAGGCCGGGACAGACTACCCGTTGGGCTTCGCCGGACGGTTCGCGCTGGTGGCGCAGGAGTATTCCCGCCGGTTCGGCGATTGCGGCGACACCTTGGCCAGGATCGCGGCCAAGAGCCACCGCAACGCGCTGGACAACCCGTATGCGCATCTGCGCAAGGACTTCGACGAGGAGTTCTGCCGCACGGTCTCGGATGCCAATCCGCTGGTGGCCGACCCGTTGCGACGCACGGACTGCTCTCCGGTGTCGGACGGCGCGGCGGCGCTGGTGCTCAGTGCGGGCTCCGCGCCGCACGCCACCGCCGGCGGGGCGGTGAGCGTCGCCGGGGTCGGGCACGCCACGGACTACTTCCCGGCGGCCAAGCGCGATCCGCTCGCTTTCGCCGCCAGTGCCACGGCGTGGCAGCGAGCCATGGACATGGCCGGTGTCGGTGTGGCGGACTTGTCGTTCGTGGAGGTGCACGACTGCTTCACCATCGCCGAGCTGGTGCTGTACGAGACGTTCGGCCTCGCCCCCGCGGGCAAGGGAAGCACGCTGCTGGACGACGGCACGGTCTACCGGGACGGCCGTCTTCCGGTGAACCCGTCCGGCGGGCTGAAGTCCAAAGGCCATCCGGTCGGCGCCACCGGCGTGAGCCAGCTCGTGCTGGCGGCCATGCAGCTGACCGGCAGTGCCGGGGCGATGCAGCTGCCGGAGGCGAGCGTCGCCGCGGTGCACAACATGGGCGGGCTCGGCATCGCCAACTTCGTCACCGTGTTGCGGGCAGGGTGATCGTCATGACCTGGGAGTACGACACGATCCTCACCGACGGCCTCACCGAGCGGGAGGCATACAAGCTGCTCACCGGGATCGTCGTCCCCCGGCCGATCGCCTGGATCACCACGTGCAGCGAGGACGGCGGGGTGAACCTGGCCCCGTTCAGCGCCTACGTCATCCTGTCCAACAACCCGATGATGATCGGCGTGTCGGTCGGCCGCCGCGGCGCCGACGTGAAGGACACCGCGCGCAACATGAAACGCACCGGCGAATTCGTGGTGAACGCGCCGCACGTGTCGCAAGCCGAACAGGTGCATTTCAGCGCCGAAGAACTGCCGCACGGGGTGAGCGAGGTCGAAGTGCTCGGGCTGGCGACGGTGCCGAGCAAGGCGGTGTCCGTGCCCCGGCTGGCCGATGTGGCCGTCGCCATGGAGTGCGTCTTCGACCAGGCCATCGAGTTCGGCCTGTCCAGGACCGAGCTGATCGTCGGCGAGGTGAAGGTCGTGCACGCCAAGCGCGGGCTGGTCCGCGACGGCAAGATCGACACCGCCGAGCTGGAACCCCTGGGACGGGTGGCGGGCCCGCGCTATGCCGGCATCGGACCGGTCCGGTCGTTCCGGCCGCTCACCCACACCCTGTACACCGAGCAGAACGGCGCCTGATCGGCCCTCGGGCGGCGGTGCGGCTTTTCGCTTCTTCGTCCTTTCCCTGCTTGCTGTTCCTTCCTTGTCGATTGCCGATTTTCCCGCGGAGATGGTCGCATGATCTCCACTGTCGCCCAGCCGAGCCGGATCCTGATCGGAGCGGGCGCACGCCACAAGGCCGGCGCCCTGGTGGCCGAGGTGGGCGGGCGGCGCCCGCTCGTGGTCACCGACTCCTTCCTGGCGGGCAACGGGGCCGCGGACGAGCTGGTGCAGACGTTCGCCGACGCGGGCCTGAGCGCCGCGGTGTGGTCCGGCACTGTTCCCGACCCGACCACCGACTCACTGGCCGCCGGCCTGGCGGCGGTGACCGCGCACGACGCCGACGTGCTGGTCGGCTTCGGCGGCGGCAGCCCGATCGACACGGCCAAAGCGCTCGCGCTCCTGGCCGTCAGCGGCGGCGCGATGGCCGAGTACAAGGCGCCGCGCAGCAACGACGGACCCGCATTGCCGATCGTCGCCGTGCCGACCACGGCGGGTACCGGGTCGGAGGTCACCCAGTTCACCGTGATCACCGACAGCCGTACCGACGAGAAGATGCTGTGCATCGGCCCGGCTTTCCTGCCCGCCGCGGCGATCGTCGACTACGAGCTGACGCTGACCATGCCTGCCCGGCTCACCGCGGACACCGGCATCGACGCGCTCACCCACGCCATCGAGGCCTACGTCAGCCGCAAGGCCAACCGCTTCTCGGACGGCATGAGCCTGACGGCGATCCGGACGATCGGATCGGCGCTGCGTCGGGTGTATGCCGACGGCTCGGACCGGCAGGCCAGGGAGGCGATGATGCTGGCCGCCACGCAAGCGGGCATTGCCTTCTCCAACTCCAGCGTCGCGTTGGTGCACGGCATGAGCCGCCCCATCGGCGCGCACTTCCACGTGGCGCACGGCCTGGCGAACGCCATGCTCCTGCCCGCGGTGACGCGGTACTCGGTTCCGGCGGCCGAGGCCCGCTATGCCGACTGCGCTCGGGCGCTGGGCTGCGCGGCGGCCGACGACGATGACGCCACGGCCGCCCAGGCGCTGGTCGACGAGCTCGAAGCGCTGTGCAACGACCTGGCCGTGCCGACCCCCCGGTCGTACGGCATCGACGAGCGGGCATGGCGGCAGAAGATCCCGACGATGGTCGAGCAGGCCATCGCCTCCGGCTCGCCCGCCAACAATCCACGCGTCCCCACGCCCGACGACGTGGCCGCCATCTACAGTGAGATCTACTGAGAAGGGTCGTCCGAGATGAGCGAGCGTGCCGATGGTCCGTACGCGGCCGTCGACCGAACCCGGGTGTCCACCGGCTTCGCAGGGCCGGACCATGGCTGAGCACATCGACGGCGTGCGGTTCGCCCGTGACGGCGGTGTCGCGCGCATCCGGCTGCACCGCCCGCAGGCTCGCAACGCGGTGAACCTGCCCATGATCATGGCCATCCGCCGCGCCCTGGAGGAATGGCGGGACGAGCCGCTGCGGGTGATCACCGTGGAAAGCGCGGTCGACGGCGTCTTCTGCGCGGGCGGGGACATCCGGCGCGTCCGGCAGAACTCCCTGGAGGGCGATCCGCGCGCCAGCGACGAGTTCTTCGCCACCGAGTACCGGGTGAACGAGATGCTGGCGTCCTACCCGATCCCCGTCGTCGCGCTGATCGACGGCGTGTGCATGGGCGGCGGGCTGGGCTTGTCGGTGCACGGGCCGTTCCGGGTGGTGACCGAACGGGCAGTGCTGGCCATGCCGGAGACGGCCATCGGCTTCTTCCCCGATGTCGGGGCGTCCTACTTCTTGTCCCGGCTCCCCGGCGGCCTCGGCCTCTATCTGGGGCTGACGGGCGCGCGGCTCAGCCCTGCGGACGCCCTCGACGTGGGGCTGGCTACCCACTACGTGAAGGCCGCGGATCTCCATGCCGTTCGCCAAGCACTGGCGGAGGAGGCTGGCCCCGTCGACGCCATCTTGCGACGGCACGTCTCGCGGCCTGAACCGTCCGGGCTGGCCCGTCACCGAGACACCATCGATGCGGTGTTCGGGGACGTCACCGACCTGGACGAGGTGTTCCGGCGGCTGCGCCACGACGGGAGCGCGTGGGCGCGTCGGACCCTGGCCACGCTGGAAGCGATGTCGCCGCAAAGCCTGGCCCTCACCTTCGACCTGTTGCTGTGGGGGAGGCAGCGCAGCCTGCGGGAATGCCTCGATGCCGAACGTGCGGCCGCCAGGCGCGTGGTGACCAGTCCCGACTTTCTGGAAGGCGTGCGCGCGGTACTGGTCGACAAGGACCGGTCGCCCAGGTGGGCGGCGTCGGAGTACTTGGGCACCGGCCGTGACGGTGTCGTCCGCTGGGTCGTCGACCGGTCTTGAGTTCCGGCGCCCGCGTGCGGCAAAACGGACGTATTTCCTCTTGACTCCCGGCAGACGCAGGCGCAATATCTACATTACAGTGTAAATGTAGGCTCGAGTGTAGATCTGGAGTGGCGATGAAGCTGGTCCGCGTCCGCGAGCAAGCTCGATCCGCATCCGGCACACCTTCGGCTCGGTTCGCCCTCGTGGTCGACGACAAGGTGCATCGCCTTCCGGAGCACTGGGGCTTCGCCGACGCGGTTCGCGCATTGCACACCGGCCGGCTGGAAGACGCCGAGCCGTCGGCGTCCGCGCTGGACGAGTGGGAATTGCTGGCGCCGGTTCCGACGCCGGCGAGCATGCGCGACTGCGTCGGTTTCCTCCAGCACATCCGCAACACCCGGCGCAGCCGTGGTGATCTGGCACCGCTCGGCGAGGTGTGGCAGCAGCGCCCCGGCTTCTACTTCTCCAACCCGAACTCCGTGCACTCGGCCACCGCTGCGGTGACGATCCCGCCCGGCTGCCAGGCGTTCGACTTCGAGCTGGAGATCGCCGCGGTCCTCGGCGGAGGCGGACGCGACCTGACCGCCGAGGAGGCCGAGCAGCTCATCGCCGGATACGTGCTGTTCTGCGACTGGAGCGCGCGGGACTTCCAAGCCGAGGAGCGCGCCATGCAGATCGGCCTCGGCAAGGCCAAGGACGCCGCGATCTCACTCGGGCCGTGGATTCTCTCCGCCGACGAGGCGGCGGCGTTCCGGCGTCCGGACGGCCTCGACATCCCGGTCAGTGCCTCGGTCAACGGCGAGCGGGTGACGGCGCCGGGCACTCGCTACGTCGGCATGGACTGGTCGTACGGGGAGATCGTCGCCTTCGCCTCGATCGGGGCGGATCTGGTCGCCGGCGACGTCGTTGCGGCGGGCACGGTGCCCACCGGATGCTTGCTGGAACATTCCGCGACCGAAGGTTTCCGCGGCTGGCTCGCCGACGGCGACGTGGTGCGGCTGGATGCCGGGCCGCTCGGCGAGATCGTCAGCCCGGTGGTGGCCAGCCCGACGCGAGCGCAGTGGAGGCAAGCATGAGCAGCACCAGCTCCAGCACCATCTACCGAGGTGCCGAGGTCGTGCTCGGCGACCCGCGCGACAGGGACGTGCGCCGGGTCGACATCGAGGTGCGCGACGGCATCATCAGCCGGATCGGGCCGGACCTGGAGGCGGGTCCCGGTACCGACGTGGTGGACGTCTCCTGGGCCTGGATCATGCCGGGCATGGTGGACAGCCACCACCACCTGTGGCAGGCCACCATGCGGGCGGTGACCGCGAACTTCACCCTCGACGAGTACTTCTGGACCATCCGCCGCAACCACTCGCTCCGGCACCGCGCGGTGGACATCTACAACGGCACGCTGGGCGGCGCGGCCGGCATGCTGGATGCCGGGATCACCGCGACCGTCGACTTCTCGCACTGCATCCTCACCCCGGAGCACGCCGACGCCGGCATCGAGGCCTTCCGTGAGTCGGGCATCCGCGGCGTGTGGTGCTACGGCTTCTACGACCCGCCGCTGGACGAGCCATGGTTCACCACACCGGAGCAGCGGTACGCGGACGCGCGGCGTGTGCGGTCTCAGCACTTCCCGTCCGACGACGACCACGTGCGGTTCGGGGTCGCGCTGACCGAAATGGGCCGTGCGTCCCTGGAACAGGTGGCTGACGAGTTCCGGACCGGCCGGGAGCTGAACGCGTTGGTGCACGCCCACACCAACACCCGCTATCACGCCGGCGGGCAGCCGTCGGACATCCGGCGATGGCACGACGCCGGGTTGATCTGGGAAGGCCAGCTGCACTCGCACTGCAACACCAGCGACGCCGAGGACCTGAAGATCCTGGCCGATGCCGGCTGCGCGGTGAGCTCGACACCGGAAACTGAGCTGGGCATGGGCATCGGGCACATCGTGGTGCGTGCCGCCGACCGGGCCGGAGTCACCACCGGCCTGGGATCGGACATCCAGTCCAACAACGGTCCGGACCTGTTCGCCGTCATGCGGTTGGCGATGTCCGCGGAACGCCACCGGTACCACCAGCCGGTCATCGAGACCGCCGGAACCTCCGGCCTGGACGGTGTCGCGCTGCGTACCGAGGACGTCCTGCACTTCGCGACCCTCGGCAGCGCCCGTGGTCTCGGTCTGGGCGACGTCTGCGGATCCATCGAGGTGGGCAAGGCCGCGGACCTGGTGTTCATCCGCACCGACACGCCACGGTTGCGGGCCGCGGCGCACGTGATCGACGCGATCGTCATGCAGGTGACCGTGGCCGACGTCGACACGGTGTTGGTGGGCGGCCGCCCGGTGAAGACGAACGGCAGGCTCGACCCCCGACTGAGCGCCAAGGCGATCGCCGCGCTGGACGAATCCGCCGCGTGGATCCGCAAGGAGGCCGAGAAGGCGGGCGGGCTGTGGCCGGAGATGCCGTCGTGGATGGGCACGCCCGCCGAGCACCGGCTGAGCAACAGCGGCGTCGAGCGGCGCCCCGTCCGCCAGACGCGGGACAGGCAAGGAGCCTGAAGGTTTTCGCTCACCACTCCGGTTCAACGACGAAGGGAGCCCCATGAGCGACCGTACTGCCCACCCTCCCACTGGGGCCGACGTCTCACCTGCCGAAGCACGACGGGTGATGCGCGCCAGCGTCGTCGGCACCGCCATCGAGTTCTACGACTTCACGCTGTACGGGTTCGCCGCGGTGCTGGTGTTCGGGCCGCAGTTCTTCCCGGCCAGCGACCCGGTGGCCGGCCAGCTCGGCGCCTTGGCCACGTTCGCCGTCGGCTTCGTCGTGCGCCCGCTGGGCGCGGTGGTCGGCGGGCACTTCGGTGACCGGTTCGGCCGCAAACGAGTGCTGATCGCGACCTTCCTGACGATGGGCCTGGCCACGGTGGCGATGGCGCTCGTCCCGACCTACGCCAGCATCGGCCTGGCCGCGCCGGCGATCCTGCTCGTCCTGCGCCTGATCCAGGGCCTGGCCGCGGGTGCCGAATGGGGTGGGGCGGCGCTCATGGCGGTCGAGCACGCACCGCGGAACAAGCGCGGCCTGTACGGGATCGCGCCCGCTCTGGGTACCAACTCGGGCATTCTCCTGGCGGTGCTGGTGATGCTGGCGGCCAGCTACGTCGGCCCGGCCGGGTTCGTCGAGTACGGCTGGCGCCTCGCCTTCGGTTTCAGCGCGGTGCTGGTGGTGTTCGGTTTCGTCGCCCGCCGTAGGCTGACCGAGAGCCCGCTGTTCACCAAGGCCGTGGAGCAGGAACCGCCGCGGGTGCCGCTGGCCACGCTGATCAAGGAACACCCCGGTGCGTTGCTGCGCGGCGTGGTCTACGTGCTGTCCGTGGCGGTGCTGGGCTACACGCTCAGCCCCTACGCCGTCGGCTGGGCGGTGAGCACCCAGGGCTACTCGCAGGACACCATGCTGCTGGCCACCGCGTTCGGCAGCGCCGTGGGCCTGGTGGTGATGGTGCTGACCGGCCTGAACCTGGACGGCAAGCACCGGAGGTACGCGCTGCTGTGGATCGCCATCATGATGATCCCGGCCGCGATCGTGTTCTTCCCGCTGCTGACCATCGGCGGCTTGTTCGGCGCGTCGATCGGCATGATCACCGCCTACGTGTTCGTCACCGCCTACCAGGCGACCGCCGGCTCGGTACTCGCCGAGCTGTTCCCGACCAAGGTGGCCTACACCGGCGTCTCGATGGCCTACTCGCTGGCCTACGTCATCGCCGGGTTCCTGCCGCTGGTGGCGACGTCGATCGTGGCCGCCACCGGCTCGGTGACCTGGGTGGTGGTCATCAACGTGGTGGTGGCACTGCTGTCGCTGACCGTCGCGGTCGGGCACTTCCGCCGGGCCGGAAGGACGGTTGCGCCTGCAGTGGCGGACGAGCCGCTGCCGCAAGGTTCGCCGGCTGCCTGATCACCGTTCCAGCGAGGTGGCGCCGGGCCCCCGGCGCCACCTCGCTGGCGTGCGTCACCAGCCGGGCCACCGGTCCCGCAGCGCCTTCTTGTCGATCTTGCCGACCGCGGTGGTGGGCAGGCGGTCGGTCATGACGACGGCCTTCGGGCGCTTGTAGGAGGTGAGGCGGTCGCGGGCCCCGGCCATGACCTTCTCGGGAGTCAGGTCCGCTTCCGGCTCGGCGACGACGTACGCGACGACCGCCTCGCCCCAGTCCGGATGCGGAACTCCGACCACACAAACCTCGCGCACCCCGGGGATCTGGCTCAGGCCGCGCTCGACCTCGGCGGTGTAGACGTTCAGTCCGCCGGTGATGATCATGTCCTTCTTCCGGTCGACGAGGTAGAGGAAGCCGTCCTCGTCCACGTAGCCGAGGTCTCCGGTGTGCAGCCACCCGTCGCGGAGCGCTTCGCCGGTCTCCTTCGGCCGGTTCAGATAGCCGACGGTCGTGTACGGGGTGCGTGCGGTCACTTCCCCGACCTCCCCGGCCGGGCACTCCGAGCCGTCTTCCCGGCGGATCCGGACCTGGGTCATCAGCACCGGCTGACCGCAGCTGCGCAGGCGGTGTTCCCTGCCTGGATCGACCCGGTGGTCGTCGCGGCGGAGCCGGGTGATGAAGTTCGGCGCCTCCGTCTGCCCGTACAGCTGGACGAACACCGGGCCGAACGTGGCCAGTCCCTGGCGCAGGCGTTCGGTGGTGATGGGGGCTGCGCCGTAGAGGATCGTGCGGACTGACGTCCCGTCGAAGCTCGCGCGCCCGGAGATCTCGTCGAGCAGCCGGTAGATCATGGTCGGCACCAGGAACAGGTAGGTGATCCGGTCCCGCTCGATCCGGTCCACCACCGCCGCGGGGTCGAAGCGCTGCTCCAGGTGCACCGTGGCGCCGCGGGTCAGCGCCGCCTGGGCCAGGAAGCCGGCACTGTGCGGCAGCGGCGAGGTGAGCAGCAGGACGTCGTCGGCGTGCAGGTCCATTTCCAGCAGGTGGCTCAGCAGGTTCATGGCCAGGGACCGCTGGGTGTGCACCACGCCCTTGGGGCGGCCGGTCGTGCCGCCCGTGTACATGATCACGCCGTGGTCGTCGTCCGCCACCGGCCCGGGCTTGTCGATCGGAGCCCCGGAGACGACCGCTTGCCAGGCGCCGTCCTCGACGAGGATCGCGGTCGCATCGAGCGGGCCGTCAGCCGCTTGCTCGGCCGCTGTCCACAGCTCGCGCTCGGCCAGGCAGATGCGTGCGCCGCTGTCGCGCAGCATGTAGGCGTGCTCCTGGGCGGACAACATGGTGTTGAGCGGGACTTTGGCCGCGCCGAGCATCGCGACGGCCAGGTCGGCGACCAGGTACTCGACCCGGTTGTGCATCAGCAGTGCCACCGGCGTGCCCGCCTCGGCGCCGAGGTCCTGCAGATGCCTGGCCGCCGACGCAGCGGCGGCCAGCAGCTCCCGGTACGTCCAGGTCCGGCCGCGGTCCACCACGGCGGGCCGGTCGCCGTGCCGGGACACGGCTTCGACGAGGTATTCGCGCAACACGGTCATCGTGACCACATCCACCGGTGAGTCATGGCACCCCTTCGGTCGCTGGAGTGACGATCGGTACGCACCGAGCGTGCCGGTCGGGCCGGCCGCACCGCGACGGCTTGCCACGCCAGCGTTCCCGTGGATCGTTGTCACGCCATGACAACAACGACGACGCCGCACCCGAACCGGGCGGTGTGACTGTTGCGATGACGTTTCACGGCCCGTCGGTGTCGACGGCCTCGATCAGCCGGTGCATGCGCAACGCGGTTTCCAGGCGGAAGCGAACGTCCACGTCACGAAGGTCCGCCCGGAGCAGCTGCTCGATCTTGGCGATGCGGTAGCGCACGGTGTTGTAGTGCACGTGCAGCGCTTCGGCGGTGCGGGCGAGGTGGCGATCGTGTTGCAGGTAGGCCCGAAGCGTGGCGACGTACTCGGTGCCCCGGTCGTTGTCACTGTCCGCCAAGGGGCCGAGGAGATCCCGGACGGTGGTGCGCAGGTGGTCGACGGGCAGGCTGGCCACCCCGAGGATGCCCAGCTCGTAGGCGGAGACCACGGAGGCCGGGCTGCCGTCGTTGATGGCGATTTCGACCGCCGCGCGCGCTTCGTCGTAGGACATCGAGTAGTCGACGATCTCCAGGCACTGCCTGCCGACGCCGGCCACCAGGGGGGGTTTGGTCCCGCGCAACGCCTCGGCGAGCGCCTTGGTCAGGTCGGCTGATGTCGGTTCGCCGACGATGCCGGCCAGCCGGTCGTCCCGCAGGATCGTCGTGCACGAACGGAAGGCCGCCTGCAATGCCCTGGCCACGGCGGTGGCCTGTGCCGGGTCCAGCGCCGATCGGTCGCGCCGGCGCACGACGATCACGTGGGACGGCGGTGCGAGGTCGATCCCGGCCATGGCCGCCTGCCGGGCGAGCGCGGCGGGATCGGTGAACCGGCCGGACAACAGCCGGTCGACCAGGTCACCGGTGATGCGTTCCACGACGCGCTCGCGCTCGGTGACCCGAAGCGCCTGCAGCCGCGCCAGCGCCGCACACAGCTCGACCAGGGCGTGCCCGCTTTCGCCGAGCTCACCGGCGGAGACCACCGTCAGGGTCGTCGCGGGCGAGTCGCTGAGCCGGTCACGCCACGCCGTCGTGCCGTCCGGCCGTTCCTGCCCGGCGGCATGGATGAGCTGGTCGTGGGGGCCATGCAGCTCCACGCGTACGTCGAGGCGGTGCGCCAGGTAATCGACGACAGCGGTCGGCGCGGACACGTCGAGGTTCTTGGCCAGCGCGGCGACTTCTCCGGCCACCCGCAGGAGATCGTCGCGGGCGCCGAGGGCCTGCTCGTGACCGCGGAGCTGGTGCAGCCGCACGGCAAGGTCGTGTGCGGCTTCCAGCGCGATCGCCTTCTCCCGCTCGGTCCAGGAGTGCACGCGGCGCCTGGCCGCGTAGAGGACACCGATGGCCGACTCGGCGACCAGGAGCGGGACGGCGAGCGTGGCGAGGATGCCTTCGTCGTCGATGAGCCGTTTGAGCAGCGGCACCCGGCGGGAGTCGTGCCGGTAGTCCCGGCTGGCGATCGGACGGCGTTCGGCGACGGCCTTCCCGCCGATGCCTTCCCCGACGCCCAGGTGCCAGGTCGACGCCATTTCGGAGGTCACCAACCCGCGGTGGGCGCCCATGACCAGCCGGTCTCCGTCGACCAAGCCGGTCCAGGACACCTCGCAGCCCAGTACCTCGGCCGTGTGATCGACGCACGCCTGCATCGCCTGGGTCTGGTCCCTGGCCGCAAGTAGCCGACGCAGGTATCGCACCGTGGTCGCCGACATGGACGCAGTCTAGGCCGCACGGCGGCGGGGAACGGGAGGTCGCCAGTGCCAGGAGCGTTCCGCCGAGCTCACCGGTACGCCCGGAGTTTTCCCTGGTCACATCGCCTTCGTGCGATCGATGTGCCGATCCGGCGATCGGCGGTGCCGCCGGTGGCGGGTGGTCGGCCCGAGCGCACGGCCGATCCGGATCAGCGCGATCGGCGCTGTCGGCCCACCCCGGGCCGTTCGGCGCGGGGGGAAGGGGCGATCATTGCCTACGGTCAGTGTCGTGCGCTCGTCGCGCTGTCAGCAGGAGGCTGGTTGATGACCGACACGATCCCGCGCAAGCGTCTGCCGGGCTCGGTGCGCAGGGAGGCGATTCTGTCCGCCGCGCTCGACCTGTTCGCCCGGCGCAGTTACGACGCGGTGGGCATGCGCGACGTCGCCGCCGCGTGCAACTTGAGCGCGACCGGCATCTACCGGCACTTCCCGAGTAAGGAAGCGTTGCTCATCGGGTTGTTCGATCGGTTGAGCGACCAGCTCACGGCGGGCATGCGGGATGCGTCGCGGGCCGGGGCACCGCGCCAGGTGCTGGCCGCGCTGGTGCGGTTCCACGTCGGCCTGGCGCTGCGCGAGCCCGCCATGATCCCCATCTACCAGCGCGAGGAGTCGATCCTGCCGCCGCAGGAGCGGCGCCGGTTCCGCCAGGTGCTGCGCGACTACCTGGCGATGTGGTGCGACACGCTGCGGCAGGTGGTTCCCGAGGTGTCCGACGCGGAAGCGCGCACCACGGTGGTGGCCGCGTTCGGCACCATGAACTGCATCGCCTACCACCGCAGCAAGCTCGGCGTCCGGGCGTTGGAGCGGTTGCTGATCGAGCTGGCCGGGCGGACGCTCGGGGTGGACGTCGCCGAGGAGCCCGCGCCCGCACCAATGAGTGCCCACCGCTGAGGTGAACCCCGGCGGCCCGGCTCAGGACCGCGCGCCGGTGTCCTCGGGCACGGAGTAGGTCACGGTGTGCGGCTCGGTGAAGTCGAGCAGGCCCTCCACCCCGAGCTCGCGCCCGGTACCGCTGTGCCGGAAGCCGCCGAACGGAGCGCGGTCGTCCTGCGCCACGGCGTTGTGGTTGTTGACCCACACGGTCCCGGTGCGGAGTCGGTGCGCGGCCGTGGCGGCCCGATCCGGGTCCGCGGTCCACACCGACGAGCACAAACCGGCCCATTCGTCGTTGAGCCGGTCGATCAGGGCGTCTTCGTCGTCGAACGGGATGACCGGCAGCGCGGGTCCGAACTGCTCGGTGGTCACGATGCCGCTGTCGGCGTGCGGATCGAGCACCAGCATGGCGGGCAGGAAATAGCCGCCTGCGGACTCCGCCGCGGGATCGACCGTGCCGAGTTCCCGTACCGGGTGCCCGGCGGCGCGCGCCTGGTCGCACAGCTCGCGCACCTTGTCGCGCTGCCGCGCGTTGTTGAGCGGTCCCATGGACGTGCCGGGGTCGAGCCCGTTCCCGATGCGGTATCCGCCGAGGACGTCCGACATGCCGTCGAGCACCTCGTGGTACCGGCTGCGATGTACGTAGAGGCGTTTGATGCCCATGCACACCTGCCCGGAGGTCAGGAACGCGCCGGTGACCAGCTGTTGCACGGCGGCTTCGTCGAGAGTGGCGTCGTCGAGCACGACGGCGGGGTCGTTGCCGCCCAGTTCCAGCGTGACACGGGTGAGGTTCTTGGCCGCGGTGGTCATCATGTACTGGCCGGCGGCCGTGCTTCCGGTGAAGACGATCTTCTGGACCCGCCGGTCCTCGATCAGCGGCGCCACGGCGTCGTTGTCACCGGTGACCACGTTCAGCACGCCGGGCGGCAGCCCGCGCGCCAGCAGGCGCAGTGTCTCGACCACGGCAAGCGGGCTGGTCGGTGGTGGTTTGACGATCACCGGGTTCCCGGCCACCAGCGCGTAGGGCAGGCTGGCCGCCAAGATCGCCAGCGGCCAGTTGTACGGCACGACGATCGTGGTGACTCCCACCGGCAAGGCGTCCACCCGAGAGCGGAACGGCGGCAGCGACGGGGCCGGAGCCGTCGCAGACTCGGCGTCGTCGGCGGGGACCGGCAGATCCTGACTGGTGCCGAGCTGATCGGCCAGTGACGCGGCGAGCTGACACCGTGCGACGAACACACCGAGTTCGATCTGCGCTTCCTGGAGCACTTTTCCGTTCTCGCGCGTCAGCAACTCGGCGCGTGCTTGCTCCTGGCCGAGGCCCTGCAGTGCCGAAGTGAGGATCCCGGCACGCTTGCCTGCGGACATCTCGCTCCAGATCGGCCACGCGGCGACCGCGGCGTCGACGGCGGCGGTGGCGTGCTCGCGCGTCGCCGCGGAGATGTACCCGACGACTTCGTCCGGGGCCGCCGGGTTGCGTACCGGCTCTTGGCCGCCTGCCCGGATCTCTGCGCCGTCGATCAGCAGTTCGGTGTGGATCGGCTCGACGCCGGTGGAGGCTGACATGGTCACTCCGTCCCGAAGCGGGTGGAGAAGCGGGTGGAAAGGGCTGTCCCCGCCTACCCGGGTGTGGCCATGGGCGAAACGCATCCGGGTTGCTGGGGGTGGAGGGTGACTGGGGTTGCTGGGGGTGGGGGTGCCTGTGGTGGCCGAGGTGGAAGGCATCCGGGGGGCTGGAGGTGGAAAGCATCCGGGGTGGCTCAGGGGGAGGGCGCCCGGGAGTGAGCAGCGGCGGAAGAACGCCCGCGCTCCGAGGCGGGCGCTGGCGGGCCGGGTGTCAGCTCTTGGTGGCGATCGTGATCAAGTACTCCCAGTCGGCTGCCAGCGTGCCGTCCGTGGCCCGGTTCGCCTCGTCGGCCAGCGCGATCATGTCGGTGCGGAAGGCCGCACGCTCGTCCTCGTCCAGGCGGGCCGCGGCCATGTGGGTCGGGCCGTAGTGGGCGAGGAAGAAGTCCGCGAAGAACTCCGCGTTCGGGAAGCGCTGGGTCACCGTGGTCCTGGCGAAGCCGATGTCCGAGACGCGGTCGCCGAGCATCTCCGCCACGGTCGTTTCGTCGCCCCACCGCACGGGCGGCAGTGAGCCCGGGGGCGGTGCGGCGTGGGCGGCCACTGTCTGCAGCAACCGGCCGACGAATCCCGCCGCGGTCCAGTTGGCCAGGCCGATGCGCCCACCGGGTTTGGTGACCCGGACCAGCTCGTCGGCCGTGCGCTGGTGGTCGGCGGTGAACATGACGCCGATGGCCGACAGCGTGTAGTCGAACGAGGCGTCGTCGAACGGAAGGTTCTCGGCGTCGGCTTCCTGGAACTCGACCGCCAGGTCTTCGGCCGCCGCACGGCGCTGGGCGGCTTCGACCAGCACGGGGACGTAGTCGATGCCGGTCACGGCGCAGAACCTGCGCGCGGCGGACAACGCCACGTGTCCGGTGCCCGTCGCGACGTCCAGGACCCGCGCGCCGGGGCGCAGCTCGGTGACTTCGGTCAGCGTCTCGGCGACCGGGACGGTGATCCAGGCGATCTTGCCGTAGTCGCCGCTGCTCCAGATCTTCTGTTGCTTGGCCTTGATCTCGTCGAAGGCGGTCGTGCTGGTCATGAGGATCCTCCGGCTTCCGCGTCACCCGCGGGGTGCGGGCAACGGCGTTCCCCCTGTGGTTCGCGGTCTGCCGTGCCGGAATTGCGCCTCGTCGTGGCTGGGCCGGCCATTGCTCTGGGCCGGCGCTTGCGGTAGGCCGAATGGGCGCGTGCCGCGTGGCGCGCGGCCGCCGGTCGTGGCCAGTGGCCACCGGCCAGGCAGGAGTCGTCCGATCGGGCGGGCGACGGGGAGTCACAGGCTCCAGCCGCCGTCGACGACCAGCACGGTACCCGTGCAGTACGTGGCGTCCTCGGCCAAGAAGACCGCCGCCGCGGCGATCTCGTCGGCGCTGCCGAACCGGCGCATGACGACGCGCTGGGCGATGCGCCGGCGCGAGGAGTCGGGAACTGCGGCGGTCATGTCGGTCTCCACGTAGCCGGGAGCGAGGACGTTGACGCGGATCCCGTCGCGGCCCAGCTCCTTGGCCAACGACCTGGCGAAGCCGATGAGTGCCGCCTTGGCGCTGCCGTAAGCCGTGTCACCAGCGAAGCCGCGCAACCCCACCACCGACGAGATGAACGTGATGCTGGGGTTGGTGCCTTCGCGGAGCGCGGGAAGGGCCGCGCGGACCAGGTGCGCGTTACCGCCCACATTGGCTTCCAGCACGCCCCACCATTGCGTCGGATCGAGCGTGTCGACGCGGCCGCCTCGCCACATGCCTGCGTTGAGCACCAGGGCGTCCAGTCGCCCCCACTCGCGCAGGACGGAGCCGACGACCGAGTGTGCCGATTCAGGGTCGCCGAGCTGGAACGGCAGCGCCAAAGCTTGTACCGGTAGTTCGGTGCATATCCGCTCGGCCTCGTCCCGGCTAGACCGATAGGTACAGGCGACGCGCAACTGGCGAGCGGACAGGGCCCGTGTGATCGCCGCGCCGATTCCCCGCGAACCGCCGGTGACCAGCGCTGTTCTCGGTGCGGACGACAAAGCTCCTCCAGGTACTGACTGATCGGTACAATCATTTCCCTCGCGAGACTTCGTTGTCAACGTGTCGAAAGGCGGCGGGTATGCGCGCGGTGGTCTTGCGCGGACCGGGCAACTACGAACTCGCCGACGTGCTGGAGCCGGAGCCAGGGCCGGGCGAAGTCCTCGTCGCGGTCGAGGCGTGCGGGGTGTGCGGCTCCGACGTGCACCTGGTGGATGGCAGCACCGTCGGCCGATACCCCGTGGTGCTCGGACATGAAGCCGCGGGCCGGGTGGTGTCTTGTGGGCCAGGCGTCCACGGCGTCACCGAGGGGGTGCGGGCCGCCGTGCTGCCTTATGTCGGTTGTGGCGCGTGCCGGCTCTGCTCCCTGGGGCAGGCGCAGGCGTGTGCCCGGCGGGACGTTCTCGGTGTCGATCGTGACGGTGCGCAGGCGGAGCTGGTCGTCGTTCCTGCCGAGTGCCTGGTGCCCCTGCCCGACGACGTACCGAGCGAAATCGGCGCGATCCTCACCGACGCGGTGGCCACACCGTGGCACGCGATCCGGAGGAGTGGGGTCGCGGCGGGGGACCTGGTCGTCGTGCTGGGATTGGGCGGCCTCGGCATGCACACGGTGCAACTGCTGACCGAGATCGTCGGTTGTGCGGTCATCGGGGTGGATCCGCGACCGGAAGCGCGTCGGCGGGCGCTCCAGCTGGGCGCTCAGGCCGTCGTCGCCGATGCGGCGGACGTGGCGGCATCGGCCCGTGACGGCCGCGACGGCGCAGACGCCGCTTTCGACATGGTGGGCTCGCCCGGCCTGATCGACACCGCGTTGCGCTGCTTGCGTCCGCAGGGGCGATGCGTCGTCGTGGGTATCACTCCTGACCGACTGCATCTGCGCATGCGCCAGGAAACCGTCGTCGCCCGCGAGCTGTCGCTGATCGGCAGTTTCGGAGCGACCCGGGCGGAAATCGAGGAACTTGCCGGACTGGTGGCCGGCGGCCGTCTCGACCTTTCCCACAGCGTCAGCGGCCGTTTCCGGCCCGAGGACTTCGGCACCGCGCTCGAGGAAACCCGCGCCAAGCGAGCGGGTTCGGTGCGCGTCGTGATCACCTATTCCTGATCCGCCTCGGCGGAATTCGGCTTGCGCTTTCCGGACCGCCGCTGTGTGGGCAGCAGCTGCCCGTACAGTGCGATGTCGGTGATCTTGTCCGCCACTTGCTCCGGGGTCAGCGGGCCCTTCGTGGCGTCGAACCACACGTAGGTCCAGTTGAGCATGCCGAGCACGCTCATCACGGCGACCGAATCGGCCGACCGGAAAACACCGGCGTCCACGCCTTCCTGCAGCACCTGGGCGAACAGGTCCTGGTGCTGATGGCGCAATTCCGCCAACTGCTTGGCCCGCTTGCCGGTCAGGGCGTGCATTTCCCGCAACACGACGATGACCTCGTCGCGCCGTGCGGCGATCGTCTTGATGTGTTCGCGGGCGAGCGCACGCAGCTTGTCGATCGGGTGCAGATCGGACTCGACCACCCGCTTGCCCCTGGCCAAGGCTTCCTCGACGTGCCGCTTGGACAAGTTGTACAGCAGGTCTTCCTTCGACCCGATGTGGTAGTAGAGCGCGCCGCGCTTGAGGCCCGCCGCATCCCCGAGTTCGGCCACCCCGGTGCCGTGGTAGCCCTTGCGAGCGAACACTTCGGCCGCGACGCGCAGAATGCGCTCGTGCGTGGATTCCTCCGCAGGTGCCTGGTCCTGCGCCCCTGCTTCCGGTGCGTGCCCGTCAGGCTGGGCGGTCGATTCTGCGGACGGTCTGCCCGGTACCGGGTCGGAATCGGCGGGGACGTCGTCGCCGATCGCGGTGTGCGGGAGTTCGGCCGGAGCCTGCGACGATTCGGTCGTGGCTGTGGATCCGGCTGCGCGTACCCCCTGCTGCTTCGGCATGACCCCTCACCTTCTTGCTTTCGGCGCCGCTCGTGGCGGCGCCTGGCCGATGCTCTCTCGTGATTTCACGGTACCGACGATGCCGCGTTTGCCTGCGCGGTTCGCACAAACCGCCCACGGCTGTCCGAAGATCGTTCCCGCGCGCCGTCACGCGTCGAAGTGTACCGATCGATCTGTCAGCTCGCGCACTTTGGACGTTTTTCCGGCGGCGGCTGCCTGCTAGCCGGACGCGCCGCGGTCGCCGGTGGCCAGTGCCCGCTCGATCTCCTCCTCGGTCAGCCCGATCTCGGCCAGGATCGCCCTGCCGTGCTCGCCCGGGCGCGGCGGCGGCTGGGGGGCTGTCGGCTGATCCTCGCTGAACCTCGGCGCGGGCGCGGGCTGGACGATGCCCGCCACGTCGACGAAGGTCCCCCTGGCCCGGTTGTGCGGATGCTGCACGGCTTCCCCGATGGACAGCACCGGGGCGACGCAGGTGTCGGTGCCGCCCAGCAGATCCAGCCAGTACTGGCGCGGCCGGCTGATGAAGACGTCCGCCAGGCGCTTGCGCAGTTTCGGCCAGTGTGCCCGGTCGGTGTGGCCGGCGAGGAACTCCGGGTCGTCGGCGAGCCCGAGCAGGTCGAGCAGCCTGTGGTAGAACTGCGGCTCGATCGCACCCACGCTGAGGTACTTGCCGTCCGCGCACTCGTAGACCGCGTAGAAGTGCGCGCCACCGTCGAGCAGGTTGGACTCGCGTCGGTCGACCCAGCTGCCCTGTGCGCGCAGGCCGTGCAGGATCGTGGTCAGCAGTGCCGTGCCGTCGACGATGGAAGCGTCCACGACCTGGCCTTTTCCGGTTTCCCGCGCCCTCAGCAGCGCCGCGACGACGCCGAACGCCAGCAGCATGCCGCCCCCGCCGAAGTCGCCGACCAGGTTGAGCGGGATCACCGGCGGGCCGTTCCGGTGGCCGATCGGATCGAGGCCGCCTGCCAGCGCGATGTAGTTGATGTCGTGACCGGCGCGCGATGCCAGCGGGCCGTGCTGTCCCCATCCGGTCATCCGGCCGTAGACCAGCCGCGGGTTCCGCTCCAGGCACACGTCCGGTCCGAGTCCCAGGCGTTCGGTCACTCCCGGCCGGAACCCCTCGATGAGCACGTCGGCGCCGTCGACCAGGCGCAGCACCGCGTCCCGGGCGGCGGGGCGTTTCAGGTCGAGTGCCACCGAGCGGCGCCCCCTGGCCAGCAGATCGTGCCGGTGGTCGAGCGGATTGCCCGCCGCGCGGCCCTCGGGCCGGTCGACCCGGATCACGTCGGCGCCCAGGTCGGCCAACAGCATGGCGCCGAACGGTGCCGGGCCCAAGCCGGCCAATTCGATCACCCGGACTCCGCGTAGCGGGCCCGCGGGTCCGGGGCGGTCAGCGGAGCGCGACATGGCGGCCTCCTTCGTCGGGGACTACCGAATCGAGTGAAAGGGTGTCTTGACTCACGTCCGACTTAGTGTACCGTTCGGTCAGTACAAAAGTACGTCACCCGAAACGACCTTCTCCACGGATCGCCTGGGAGTGCGAATGGGAGCGGTTCTGGCGAAAGCTCGGGCCGACGGCCGGTTCCGGTTGTCGCAGGAGCAGATCATTCTCATCGTCGTGGCGTCGCTGTTCGTGGTGTTCAGCGTCCTGCTGGACGGGTTCTTCACCGCGGACAACCTGCTGAACCTGCTCCGCAGCGTTTCCTCACTCGGCATCCTGAGCGTGGCGATGGCGGTCGTGGTGATCGCCCGGGGGATGGATTTGTCTCTGGTGGCGTCGATGGGCGTGAGCACCGCGATCGCCATTCAGCTCATGCGCTCGGAACTGAGCACGCCGGAAGCCCTGCTGATCGGCCTGGGCATCGTGCTGCTGCTCGGTGCGATCAACGGTTTCCTGATCGCGTTCGTGGAGATTCCCGCGCTGTTCGCCACGTTGGCTTCCGGATTGTTGATCTACGGCGTGGCGCGCACGCTGGTACTCGACGGCTTGATCGTCGAGCTGCCGCCGGACCGGGGGTTCGTGCGCTGGCTGGGGCAGGGCGTGGTGTTCGGCATTCCCGCGCCGATCGTGATCTTCGCCGTCGTGGCCCTGGTGGCGCACTTCTTGCTCAGCCGTACCAGGACCGGCCGATTCATCTACGCGCACGGTGACAATGCGGGCGCTGCGGCGCTGACCGGCATTCCGGTCCGCCCGCTCACCTTGATCGAGTACATGATCGCCGGTGCGATCGGCTTCTGCGGCGGGCTGGTCATGGCCGGATCGGTCGGCGGATTCAACACCCAGATCATCGACGGGTCGCTGATCTACGACGTGCTGCTGGTGGTCGTCGTCGGCGGCATCAGCCTGGTGGGTGGCCGCGGCGGGGTGCTGTCCGTACTGGCGGGCACTGCACTGATCGGCGTGATGCTCAACGGAATGACGATCTTGAACATGAACACCCACGAAAAGGACATCGTCAAAGGGCTGATCCTGCTGGCCGCACTGGTCCTGGACAACCGGCTGCACCCCCGAGACGAAGAAACGGTTCGGCAAGGCGACTGAAAGCCTCGATCACCCATCACTCACCCCGGAGGTCATTGCGACAAGGAGGTCGTCATGCGCACGGTCCACCGAAAAGCGCGGCGGTCGGTCGCGTTCGCCGCCGCGGCGCTGATAGCGCTGGCCGGATGTTCGACCGGCGGCGATTCGAACGCGGGCGGGAACGACGGAGGCGAGGGCCTGCCGCCGGACGTTTCCTCGGCGAAATTGCGCCAGCACGCCATCGACAGCCTGAAAGGCAAGACGGCGGCGTTCGTCCCGGTGGGCCTCGGCACACCGTTGACCGAGGAATGGGCGCGCCAGATGAAACGCGGGTTCGAAGCCGCGGGCATGAAGTTCGTCGTCCGCGACCCGAACTGGGACACCGCGCGCCAGGCTGAGGCGGTGCAGTCGTTGATCAACGAAAAGCCGGACGTGCTGGTCGTGCACAACTTCGACGTGCAGGTGCTGGCCAAACTGATCCAGCAGGCGGAGAAGGCGGGCATCTACGTCATCCAGATCAACATGGTGTCCAACTACAAGTCCGATGCGTTCGTCGGCGCGGACACCATCGAGCTGGGCAGGCGGATCGCCACCGACATCGTCAAGGTGTGCGGCAAGGGCACCGACACGTCGCACAAGGTGCAGATCGTGCAGGGTGACGCCACCTCCGGTTTCACGCTCGACGTGATGGCCGGGGCCAAGGAGGTGTTCGACAAGCACCCGGAGATCAAGATCGTGTCCACCCAGGCGGCGAACTGGGACCGGACCAAGGCGCACGACATCACCGCGACGGTCATCCAGCAGCACCCGGACCTGTGCGCCAGCTGGGGCTTCTGGGACCAGATGCAGTACGGCGCGGCGACCGCGATCAAGGAAGCGGGCAAGATCGACCAGGTCAAGGTGTTCACCTCCGACCACAGCTCGATCACCTGCGAGGCGCTCAGGGACAAGCTGTTCTACCAGTCCTACGGCTACTCGGTGCCGACCCAGGGAGCGGACATCGTCGCGATCGCCAAGCAGTTGCTGCAGTCCGGGCGTCCGCCGGGGTCGTCCCGCATCGCCGACTACACCCCGCTGGTGAAGATCGATCGCACCAACTGGGACGAACCGAACATGTGCTACGACGGCAAGACCGACGGCCTGACCGTCTCCTGATCGCCGTCCGGCACGAATCCGCGACTGCGGTCCGGGGCGCTCGTGCATGCCCCCGCGGGCGCCCCGGGCTCCTCACCTTCCGCTAGCCACCTCGTCTGTCAAGGCCGCCGCGCTCGGTGCCATGAAGAGAGCGAGAATTGCCATGACCGCAACCGTGCCACGGCTGCGTCTCGGATCCCGGCCGCCGGAACGGAACGTGCCGGCGAACGAGACCCTCGTGATGAAGCTGCGACACCTGCGCAGGCGCATCGCCCTGCAACAGGTCTTCGCCGAGTTGTTCGAGAAGCGCTGGATGGAGCCGGCCATCCCGCTGGCGCTGTTGATCGGCGTGTTCGTGTTCTTCTCGGCCACCACACCTGGGTTCGCCAGCCAGGAGAACCTGCTGTCCACCTCCGCCGAGCTGGCCGAGCTGTCGCTGGTGTGCCTCGGCATGGCGGTGGTGGTCATCTCGGGCGGGATCGACCTGTCGGTCGGTTCCATGTTCGGCCTGTGCAACATGGCAGTGATCCTGCTGGTCACCCTCAGCGGCCTGCCGGTGCCCGTGGCGATCGCCCTCGGCCTGCTGATCGGCGCCCTGCTCGGCTCGGTCAACGGCAGCATCGTCGCCTACCTCAAGGCACGGCCGTTCCTCACCACGCTGGTCACGCTGATCATCTTCCGCGGCGTGCTCAACCTGCTCGACCTGAATTACTCCGCGCAGACCGCCACCGTGTTCGTGACCGATCCGGTGTGGGAGTGGTTCGGCACCGGCAAGGTGGCGGGCATCCCGTTCAGCTTCGTCACGCTGATCGGTGTGCTGATCGTGGGCCACATCGTGCTCAGCCGCTCCCGGCTCGGCTGGCACATCACCGCGGTCGGCGCCAGCAGGCGGGCCGCGCGGCACGCGGGCATCCGGGTGGAGCGGGTGCTGTTGATCAGCTACGTGTTCTCCGGGCTGCTGTGCGCGCTCGCCGCGATCTTCTACGCATCGCGCCTGTCCAGCGCCAGCGCGCGGGTCGGGGAGGGCATGGAGCTGACCGTGCTCACCGCGGTGATCCTGGGCGGCATCAGCCTGTCCGGCGGCAAGGGCACGGTGTGGCGGGCGTTCATCGGCGCCGCCACGATCAGCCTGCTCGGCAAGGGCCTGCTGCTGATGAACGTCGGCGGCGAGGTGTTCCAGACCGTGCTGGCCGCGGTGCTGATCGTCGCCGTCGGCCTGGACCTGAAGTGGGGCAAGAACCGCGGCAAGGCGATCCAGAAGACCTACGTCAACCCCACCATCGTCGAGTACGGCGAGCTGCAGGACACCCGGCCGGGATCCGGCACGCCGTTCGAGCAGAACGACCGGCTGGTCGGCGCCGAGGCGATCGGCCTCGGGCAGGTCGAGGGTCCCGAGGACGTGATCCTGGACAAGCAGGGCCGCCTGTACTGCGGCACGCGGCAGGGGTGGATTCTCCGCTTCTCCGGGGAGAACTTCGAGCACCGGGAGATCTTCGCCAGGATCGGCGGCCATCCGCTGGGGCTGGCGTTCGATGCGGAGGAGAACCTCGTCGTCTGCGTCGCAGGCATGGGCTTGTACGCGGTGACGCCGCAGGGTGAGGTGCGCAAGCTCACCGACGAGACCAACCGCAACTGGTTGCAGCTGCGCGACGACAGCCGGCTGCGCCTGGCCGACGACTTGGACATCGCGCCCGACGGCAAGATCTACTTCAGCGAGGCGACCACCCGGTTCGAGATGGCCGACTGGATCCTGGACGGGATCGAAGGGCGGCCGAACGGGCGGCTGCTCTGCTACGACCCGGCGACCGGCAAGACCAGGACGGTCATCCGCAACCTGGTGTTCCCCAACGGGGTGTGCGTCAGCCACGACGGCAAGTCGCTGCTCATCGCGCAGACCTGGCTGTGCCGCATCCTGCGGTTCCACATCGACGGCCCGGACAAGGGCCGGCTGGAAGTGTTCATGGAGAACTTCCCCGGCTACCTGGACAACATCAACCGGGCGTCGGACGGCGCGTACTGGGTGGCGCTCAACGGCATGCGTTCCCCCGCCTACGACCTCGCCATGCGGATGCCGACGTTCCGCCGCCGCATGATGAAGCGCATCCCGCGGGACGAGTGGCTGTACCCGAGCATGAATCACGGCTGCGTGGTCAAGGTGTCCGAGCAGGGCGAAGTGCTCGGCACGTGGTGGGACCCGGGCGGTACCGCGCACGCCACGATCACCTCGATGCGCGAGCACGGCGGCTACCTGTACATCGGCGGCCTGGAGAACAACCGCATCGGCCGGATCAAGCTGGACGAGGCCGAGCCGACGGCTTCCTCGTCCGGCCGGGCGGTGCGTTCCGTCGCCGGGTCCGCGGCGAACTGAAAGGAGCCGGCGGTGTCACGATTCGAAGCTCTGCAGCTGATCAAGGAGTTCCTGTTCCCCGGCAGGCACAGTGGGACGGCGATTCCGCCGCTCGACGGCGGGCTGACCCCCAACGACGCGCTGGAGGAAGCGAAGCTGGTCGTGGAGCTTCCCGAGCCGGACGACGTGCTGCTCGACGCCGATCAGCTGTACGTCACCAGCGGGAACACACTGCTGCGCATGCCGGCCGACGGCGGTGACCCGGTCACCGTCGCCGAGTTCGGCGGGGAGGCAGGGGCGCTGGCGCGCCTGGTGGACGGCCGGTTGCTGGTGGCGGTCGCCGGCGTCGGGGTCGTCGCGGTCACCGCGGACGGCCGCACCGAGGTGGTGCTGGACCAGGTGGCTGGACGGCCATTGCGGTGTCCGACCGACTTCGCGGTGGCTGCCGACGGTTCGGTGCTCGTCACCGACGGGTCGAGCAAGCACGCCGGGCAGCAGTGGGTGCACGACCTGATGGAGTGCAACCGGCTGGGCAGGCTGGTGCGTTTCGACCCGGACAGCGGCTCGGCCGACCTGCTCGCCGACGAACTCGGCTACGCCAGCGGGGTGACGCTGACCGAGGACGGCGCCGCCGCGGTGGTCAGTGAGGCTTGGACGCACCGGATCAGCACGTTCCCGCTCGACGGCGGGCAGCCGAGCGTGCTGAAGCAGAACCTGCCCGGTTATCCCGGACGGCTGCAGCCCGCCGCGGGCGGCGGTTACTGGCTGGCGATGTTCGCGCTGCGTACCCAGCTGGTGGAGTTCGTGCTCACGCAGCGCTACTACGTCGAGGAGATGATGCGCACGATCGAGCCGGACCTGTGGATCCGGCCCGCGTTGCGCGGCCTCAACAGCGGCCTGGAGCCGCTGCAAGGCGGTCAGATCCGCAAGCTCGGCGTGGTCAAGCCGTGGGCCCCGCCGCGGTCCTACGGGCTGGCCGTCCGGCTGGACCCGGACGGATATCCGGCGAGCAGCCTGCACAGCAGAGGCGGAGGGAGCAGGCACGGCGTGACGTCGGTGCGGCAGTGCGGGCAGCGAGTGCTGATCGCGTCCCGTGGCGGGGACTGCGTCGTGGAGGTGAGTCACCCATGAGCCAGTCCATGGTCGACCTGCTCGACATCTCCCCGGACCAGCGGGACACCAGGCTGGTCGATCTGCGCAAGGTCACCAAGACCTACCGGGGCGTGCATGCCATCAAGGACATCGACTTCACCCTCGACGCGGGGGAGGTGCACGCCCTGGTCGGCGAGAACGGTGCGGGCAAGTCGACGTTGTGCAAGATCCTTTCCGGCGCGGTGCAGCCCACCTCCGGTGAGATGTTCATCGCCGGCGAGCGGGTGTCGTTCCGCCGGCCGCACGACGCGCTCGAGCACGGCGTGGCGATGGTCTACCAGGAGACCAGCCTGGTGCCGACGATGACGGCCGCGCAGAACATCGAGCTCGGCCACGAGCGGCTGCTGACCCGGTTCCGGTCGCTGAACATCGGTGCCCAGCAGCTGCTGATGTCGATGAACTTCCACGTCAACCCGACGGCCTACGTGTCGACGCTGGGCGCGGCGCAGAAACAAATGGTGGAGATCGCGCGGGCGTTGCGGTCGAACGCGCGCATCGTCATCTTCGACGAGCCCACGGCGACGTTGACGCCGGAAGAGACGCTGCACCTGTTCGACGTCATCAACAAGCTGCGCGAGGCGGGGCTGGGCATCATCTACGTCTCGCACATGCTGGAGGAATCCCTCAAGATCGCCGACCGGGTCACCGTACTGCGCGACGGCGAGCGGATCGTGACCCTCGATGCCAAGAAGACGACGCGCGACGAGCTGGTCAAGCACATGGTCGGCAGGGCGCTGACCGGGACGCAGACCCGGCGGCGGTCCGGCGGCGACGGCAAGCCGCAGCGCAGGCGGAAAGTGCTCGAGGTGGAAAACCTCATCCTCGGCAACGTCGTGCGGAACATGTCGTTCTCCGCCTACGCCGGGGAAGTGCTGGGCATCGCGGGCCTGATCGGCAGCGGCAGGACCGAGACCGCCAAGATCATCGCGGGCGCGCTCAAACGCAACCGGATCCACGGCGGACGGGTCCTGGTGAACGGCAAGCCGGTGCGGTACCGGGTGCCCAAGCAAGCCATCGACGACGGCATCGTCTACATCACCGAAGACCGCAAGGCCGACGGGTTCTTCGAGACGATGACCATCGCAGAGAACCTGTATCTCGGCTACCTGGCGTCGCGCCGCGGCCGCAAGCGATGGCTGCTGTCCCGCAGGCGGCGGGCGGAGATCGCGCGGGAGTGGACCAAGCGGCTGCGGATCAAGGCGATCAACTCCGACGCCAAGATCGTCGAGCTGTCCGGCGGCAACCAGCAGAAGGTCGTCGTGGGGAAATCCCTGGTCGCCGACCCGGAAGTGGTGATTTTCGACGAGCCGACCCGCGGGGTCGACGTCGGGGCCATCGAGGAAATCCACCAAATGATCCGTCAGCTGGCCGACGAAGGAAAAGCGGTGATCGTGATCTCGTCCTATCTGCCGGAGATCCTGGCCGTGTCGGATCGCATCCTGGTCACGCGGTTCGGCCGGGCGGTGGCGGAATTCAGCGCCGAAGAGGCCACGCAGGAAAAGATCATGTACGCGGCGATCTTCTGAAGGTGGGCCATGGGCATTCTGGACGCGCCACCACAGGCGATCGAAGAACGGTTCGGCAGGCAGCTCGGCAGGCCGGTACGGCTGGTGGAACGCAAGCTGGCCGGGGAAGGCCTGTCGGACGAGACCGGTGTGCTCGTGCTGGACGACGACGGCGAGCTGCGGAAGGTGGTCGTGCGCCTGTTCCGCCCCGGCGCGATGGCCCGGCACGAGGTCGATCCGCGGCGCCTGCACCGGCTGCTGGTGGCACTGACCGCCACGCCGGTCCCGGTGCCGCAACCGCTGTGGTTCGATGCGGATCGTTCGTTGTTCGGCGAGAGCTACTCGGTCGTGGCGTGGGTACCGGGGATCGCCGTGGTGCCGTGGTCGCCGGAGGGGCGCAAGTACCTCGCCGAGGTCGGCCGGGGGCCGATCGGTGAGGACTTCTGCCGGATCCTTGCCGAGATCCACGCCATCGACCAACACACCGCGGACGTGGGCTTTCTCGGCGTGCCGCCGGCAGGCACGGCGTTCGCCGAGGCGGAGATCGCCCAGCTGGAGGACTACCTGCGGCGGGTCGCCGACGAGCCGGAACCGATCATCGTCGACGGCCTCGGCTGGCTCCGGGCCAACGTGCCTGCCAGCGAACGGATCGGCCTGGTGCACGGCGACTACCGCACCGGCAACGTGCTGTTCGGCGACGACCGGGTCAACGCGGTCATCGACTGGGAGTTCGCGCGGTTGGGGGACCCGCTCTACGACGTCGGGTGGGTGTGCTGTCCGTCCAACCGCGTCGACAGCGACCTGGTGTGCATGATCCTGCCCCAGGAGGAGTTCCTGGCCCGCTACGAGCGGCACGCCGGATGCCGGGTGGACCGGGACGCGCTGCACTTCTGGATCACGTTCCACCAGGTCCGGCACGCGGTCATGTGGCTGGACGCGGGCAAGAAAGTCCGTGACGGCCAGATCGACGATCTTCGCCTCGCGCGAATGCACTACACGATGCCGACCATGCGCGCCATGGTCGCCGACTGTCTCGCATACACATGATCAGCCCGGCACAGATGCTCTTGGCGATCCGCAAGGAACTGACCACCTCCGTGCTGCCGGCCATCACCGACGACCGTGCGCGCTCCTCGGTGATCGCGACGGTCGGCATCCTCGGCGTGCTGGCCCTGCAGGTCAGGGAGGACGACGCGTGGCTGGCCGACTCGGTGCGGGTGCTGTCGGCCGGGGTGCGGCGGTGGCCGGTGGAGGTTCCCGACGAGGTGGCGGACGCGCGCCAGTACCGCAGGCAGTTGCTGGCCGCGATCACGGAGTTGATCAGGCGGATCTGGGACGGGGAAGCGGACAGCGCGCTGCTGCCGGACATCCGCGGAGTGTTGCACGCCGACCTGGAGCTGCAGTTGAAGCGAACTCGGTGACGAGGAACGGAGCGAGGGATGGACCGCTACACGTTGGCGGAGGTGCTGCGCAAGCACCGCACGGCGGGCAGTGTGAACGCCGAGCGGATCGCGGTGACGTTCGAAGGGGCGTCGCTGACCTACGACGAGCTCGACGCGCGCTCGGACCGGGTGGCCGCCGGGTTGCGAGCCCGGGGGTTCGCGCACGGCGACCGGGTCGGGGTGCTGCTGTACAACCGGTTGGAGTGGCTGGAGCTGTTCTTCGCCGTCGCCAAGCTCGGCGGCGTCGTGGTGCCGATCAACTACCTGCTGAAACGCAAGGAAGTCGAGTTCATCCTCGACGACTGCCAAGCGCGCTGGCTGGTGTTCGAGAAGGCGCTGGCCGACGTGGCACCAGTGGACGGATCACGCCGCATCGTCACCATCGACACCTCCGTCGACGGCGGCATCGACTACCAGGAGCTGCTGTCGGCCGATGCGGACGATGCTCCCCGTGACGCCGCGAAGGCCGACGACCTGGTGTTGCTGCAGTACACCTCGGGCACCACCGGCACCCCGAAGGGGGCCATGCACACGCACTCCACGGTGCTGTGGAACAGCTTCCACCAGATCGTCGACTACGAGATCACGGCCAAGGACGTCTACCTGATCGTGCCCGCGCTGTGCTGGGCGGCCGGGCTGCACGACATCGCGCTCGCCACGCTGTGGCGGGGCGGGCGGGTGGTGCTGAGCCCGAGCACCGGGTTCGAACCCACCCGTCTGCTGGCCACCGTGCAGCGCGAGCGGGTCACCGCGACGCTGATGGTGCCGACCGTGCTCAAGCGGGTGCTGGCCGAGCCGACGCTCGGCGACTACGACACCTCGTCGCTGCGGCTGATCGTGTCCGGTGGTGAGCCGGTGCCGGTGACGGCGATCGAGGACGCGCAGCGGAAGCTGCCGAACTGTGCCGTGCTGCAGGTCTACGGCATGAGCGAGTTCCCGACCATGATGAGCTACCTGCCCGCGGAGGACGCGGTTCGCAAGCTCGGGTCCGCCGGGCGGGCGTGCAGCGCGGCCGAGTTGCGGATCGTCGACGACAAAGGCAACGACGTGCCGCCCGGTGTGGTCGGCGAGATCATCTGCCGCTCCCCGGCGAATATGATCGGCTACTACAACCGGCCGGAGGCCACCAAGGCGGCGCTGGCCGGGGGCTGGCTGCACACCGGGGACCTGGCCACTTACGACGAGGAGGGATACATCTTCATCTCCGGCCGGGCCAAGGACATGATCATCTCCGGCGGGCTGAACGTGTACCCGGCCGAGGTGGAACGCGTGCTGGCCCAGCACGACGACGTCATCGAGGCCGCCGTGGTCGGCAAACCGGACGACAAGTGGGGCGAGGTCGGCGACGCCCTGGTGGTCGTCCGGCCGGGGGCGACCGTCACGGAGGACGAACTGCTCGAGCACATGCGCGCCGAGCTGGCCAACTACAAGATCCCCAAGCGCATCACGCTGACCACCGAACCGTTGCCACGCACCACGTCCGGCAAGGTTCAGAAGTTCCGTGTCAAGGAGTTGCTGCAGTCATGACGTGGGAGTTCGCCACCGAGCCGGAATTCGCCGAGAAGCTGAAGTGGATGCGTGAGTTCGTCGACGAGCGGGTGTCCCTGCTGGAGACCGTCGACCTCGACGACGACGCCTTCCGCGCCGCCATCGCGCCGCTGCAGGAGGAAGTCAAACGGCGCGGCCTGTGGGCCGCCCACCTCGACCCGGAGCTGGGCGGACAGGGGTTCGGGCAGGTCAAGCTGGGGTTGATGCACGAGATCATCGGCCGCAGCTGGGTCGCCCCCTACGTGTTCGGCAATCAGGCGCCGGACTCGGGCAACTCGGAGATCTTGGCGCGCTACGGCACCGAGGAGCAGCGCAGGACGTACCTCGAGCCCCTGCTGGCCGGAAAGCTGCGATCGGCGTACGCGATGACCGAGCCGGGCGCGGGAGCCGACCCGACCCTGTTGAGCACCCGCGCCGAACTGGACGGCGACCACTGGGTGATCAACGGCCGGAAGTGGTTCATCACGAATGCCTCGGTCGCCGACTTCTTCATCGTCATGGCGGTCACCGACCCCGACGCGCCGCCGCGGGAGCGGGCCTCGCAGTTCATCGTTCCCGCGGGCACCCCCGGCCTGGTGGTCGAGCGGGATTTCGGCACGATGGAGGATCCCCGGCCCCGGCCGGGCCGGCTGGACAACCACGCGGAGGTGTCGTTCACCGACGTCCGGTTGCCCGCGTCGGCGATGCTCGGCGAGCGTGGCGCGGGATTCGCCATCGCGCAGAGCAGGCTCGGTCCCGGCCGGATCCACCACTGCATGCGCTGGGTCGGGCAGGCGCAGCGGGCGCTGGACATGCTGTGCGAGCGGGCCAAGTACCGGTTCACCCACGGCTCGCTGCTCGCCGACAAGCAGACCATCCAGAACTGGATCGCCGACTCCTGGACCGAGTTGAACGCGCTGCGCCTGATGACCTTGCAGGCTGCCTGGATCATCGACACCCAGGGGGTGCGGGCGGCACGCGTGCACATCAGCTCCATCAAGTACTGGGGGGCCAAGGTCCTGCACGACGTCATCGACCGGGCCCTGCAGGCCCATGGCTCCCTCGGCTACTCGTCGGACCTGCCGCTGGAGCAGATGTACCGGAAGGCGCGTGCGGCACGGATCTACGACGGTCCGGACGAGGTGCACCGGCAGGTCGTCGCCCGGCATGTCTTGCGGGAGTACTCCGCGCCCGCCGACGAACTTCCCACCGAGTGGGTGCCGCGGCGGCGGGAGAAGGCGATGGAGGTCTTCGCATTGACGGAGTGACGCGGGAAGCGAGCCCCAGGCGCACGGGCGATGCACGATGAGCTGCGCCACCACCATCGCGGTCTGCAAGCGAGCCCAGGTGCACGGGCGATGCGGTCCCGCGACGGCCGACGGTGCCGCAAAAGCCGCAAGGCGCCACAAAGGCTACAAAGACCACAAAGCCACAAAGGCATTGTCGGCCGTCCCACCGCGCCGAGCAGAGCCGTCGCCGGGGGATCGGCACCCTCGTTCGCGTCGTCGGTGTCGGTGGTTCCGGCTAAGGTGCGCGCGTGTCCAAGGCCGATTTCAAGAAGCTCGACTGCTACCGCGCCCGCAGCGGGGAGTTCCGCGTCGTCGACGTTCCGCCGCTGCAGTACCTGATGATCGACGGATACGGCGATCCGAACACCAGCGCGTCCTTCCGGGAAGCGGTCGAGACGCTGTTCCCGCTGGCCTACAAGCTGAAGTTCGCCAGCAAGCAGGAGCTGGGCCTGGACTACGTCGTCATGCCGCTGGAGGGCTTGTGGTGGGCGGACGACATGGACAGCTTCACCACCGCGCGGGACAAGTCCAAGTGGCATTTCACCGTGATGATCATGCAGCCGGAGTGGATCACCGGCGACATGTTGCAGGCCGCGAAACGGAAGGTGGCCGCGGCCGGGCAGGCGCCCCGGCTCGACGAGGTGCGTCTGGAGACCCTGGAGGAGGGCCGGTGTGTGCAGACGCTGCACATCGGGCCGTTCGACGAGGAGGCCGAGACGCTGGCGACGATGCACCACGACGTCATCCCGGCCCAGGGTTTCGCGCTGACCGGCAAGCACCACGAGATCTACCTGTCCGATCTGCGGCGGGCCGCGCCGGACAAGTTGCGCACCATCCTGCGGCAGCCGGTGCGCCCGGCGTGACGGCTGCCGCGGCCCGTGGGTGGGCGCCGCTGGTGGCCGTGGTGTCGGTTGCGTGCCTGTCCTGTGTTGTCTGTGTGGCTGGGCCGTGGCGAGTGCTGGCTGGTGGTCGTGGTGTCGGTTGCGTGCCCGTCCTGTGCTGCCTGCGCGGCTGGGTCGTGGCGAATGCGCCGCTCGGGGGCCGGGCTTTCCACGACGTGGCCGGGCTTGCCCGGCGGGACTAGGCTGACTGTCGCCGATGGTCCGCCTCCGCGCCGCGCGGAGGCGGGGCAAGAGGGAACCCGGTGCGAATCCGGGACTGCCCCGCAGCGGTGAACGAGAACGACCACCGTCATCGAAGCACTGGGCGTGCGCATCGCCTGGGAAGCGACGGCCAGTAGGTCCACCGGTCGCCCGGTGGGTGCTCGTGAGTCCGAAGACCTGCCATCGGCGCGCACGCCGCCGGCGTGCGCTGGTCCGGCGCCACTCGGGTGGGCTTGCGGACACGCCCTCGTGAGCCAAGGGCGCCCTGCCTGCTGCCCGCGCGGCGCCGGCGCGTCCATTCCAGCTCGCGAGGAGAGAGCGAATGACCGAAACCGCCATCGGCGCCACCGTGCTGGGGTACCCGCGGATCGGGCCGAACCGGGAACTCAAACGCGCCGTCGAAAGCTACTGGTCCGGCGACCTGGACGAGCCCGCACTGCAAGCCGTCGCCGCCGAGCTGCGCCACGCGACGTGGCGGGAACTGTCCGATGCCGGTCTGGACAGCGTTCCCGGCAACACCTTCTCCTACTACGACCACGTGCTCGACACCGCGGTGATGGTCGACGCCATCCCGCAGCGGTATCGCGACCTGGGCCTCGGCGATTTCGACACGTACTTCGCGATGGCCAGGGGCACGACCGAGGTGGCGCCGCTCGAGCTGACCAAGTGGTTCGACACCAACTACCACTACCTGGTCCCCGAGCTCGGTCCAGCCACCTCGTTCCGGTTGCGCAACGACGTCCCGGTGCAGGACTACCGGCAGGCCGCGCAGGCCGGGATCACCACCCGCCCGGTGCTGCTGGGACCGGTGACGTTCCTGCTGCTGGCCAAACCGGCGCCGGGTTCCGAGCCGGGGTTCACCACGTTGAGCTTGCTCGAGCCGTTGGTGGAGGCCTACGCCGACCTGCTGACCCAGCTCGCCGCGGCGGGAGCGGAATGGGTCCAGCTCGACGAACCGGCGTTCGCGGCGGACCGTTCCGCCGCCGAACTGGCCGCGCTGCGCCGCGCCTACGACCGGCTTGCGTCCCTGCCGCACCGTCCCAAGCTGCTGGTCACCGGCTACTACGGTGACCTCGGCGACGCGCTGCCGGTGCTGGCCTCGACCGCGGTGGAAGCGATCGCGGTCGATCTCGTGGCGGGGCCAGGGGCGGCGGAACGGATTCCGGCGATTCCCGGGTTGCGGAGCAAGATCGTGGTGGCCGGGCTGGTCGACGGACGCAACATCTGGCGGACGGACCTGCGTGCCGCGCTGGAGCAAGTCGAGCCGATGCGCGACGCAGTAGCGGGCCTGGCGGTGTCCACGTCGTGTTCGCTGCTGCACGTTCCCTACGACCTGGCGAGGGAAACCGACCTGGATCCGGCGTTGCGCGAGCGGCTGGCGTTCGCCAGGCAGAAGCTCGCCGAGGTCGTGGTGCTCGGCCGGGCGCTCCGTGGCGAGGACGTGGCGGCGGAGGTGGAAGACGCCGCGGCGGCCGTCGAGCGCGGGCGGAGCGCCGCACGCCGGGACGAGACCGTTCGCCGGCGCCTGGCCGAGCTTTCCCCAGCGGACCGTGCCAGGCCCCCGTACCACGAACGAGCGGCCGCGCACCGTCAGCGGCTGGACCTGCCGCCGCTGGCGTGCACCACGATCGGTTCCTTCCCGCAGACCCGGCGGGTCCGCAAGGCCAGAGCCGACCTGCGGGCGGGACGCATCGACCAGCAGACCTACCGGCAGCTGATGCGCGCCGAGATCGAGTCGGTCGTGCGCCTGCAGGAGGAGATCGGGCTCGACGTGCTGGTGCACGGTGAACCCGAGCGCAACGACATGGTGCAGTACTTCGCCGAGCGGCTGGAGGGCTTCGCGACCACCCAGCACGGATGGGTCCAGTCCTACGGCACGCGCTGTGTTCGTCCGCCGATCCTGCACGGGGACGTCAGCAGGCCGGGGCCGATCACCGTGGAGTGGAGCAAGTACGCGCAGTCGCTGACCTCCCGTCCGGTCAAGGGCATGCTGACCGGCCCGGTCACCATCCTGGCGTGGTCCTTCGTGCGGGACGACCAGCCGCTGGCCGCCACCGCCGACCAGGTCGCCCTGGCGCTGCGCGACGAGATCGCGGATCTGGAGGCCGCCGGGTTGTCCGTCGTCCAGGTCGACGAGCCCGCGCTGCGCGAGCTGCTACCGCTGCGGGAGCGCGACCGCAAGGCGTATCTGGACTGGGCGGTCGGCGCCTTCCGGCTGGCGACCGGCGGGGCGAGCCCGGGCACGCAGATCCACACCCACCTCTGCTACTCCGAGTTCGGCGACGTGATCACCGCGATCGACGCGCTCGACGCCGACGTCACCACGATCGAGGCGGCGCGCTCCCGTATGGAGGTGCTCGACGACCTGGCGGACGCCGGCTTCGCCCGCGGTGTCGGACCGGGTATGTACGACATCCACTCCCCGCGGGTGCCTAGCGTCGAAGAAGTCGGGGAGCTGCTGGACGCGGCGTTGCGCGTGGTGCCCAGGGAACGGCTGTGGGTCAATCCCGACTGCGGGCTGAAGACCCGCGCGTACGCCGAAGTCGAACCGGCCTTGCGGAATCTGGTGCAGGCAGCCCGAGCCCGTCGCTGACCTCGGCGCGGTCGGTCTTGTGCGGCGGGCGGGCGCCGATCTGTCCGGTGCTCGCCCGCTCCACCACCTGCTGCATGGATGACGACGTGCTTGCCGCCGTCACGGCGCCGGCTCCGGCAGTTGCCCGGGCAAGCCGTCGAAAGCGGCCGCCGGCGCTGCGCAGCGCCGGCTCCGGTAGACCGCGTAAAGCAGGCCGGATGCGACCAGGACAGGCAGGTGGGCCAGCACGTCGGACACGGTGACCAGCCCTGCGGCGAGATCGAGCGCGGCAAGCACCGTCAATACCCCGGTGAAGCACACCATCACCGGGAGCATGGCCGCCGCGTAGCGCGGCCGCGCGGCGGCGACGAACAGCCCGACGGCCAGCGCCAGTGTGCACGTCGCGGTCTCCTGGACCAGGCGGCTGGAGGTCGTGCCTGCCTGGTGCACGGGACCGGGCTCCGCCAGCAGCTCGGCCATCCCCAGCCCGCCGATGACCAGCGCGAGCACCCCCAGTGCCGCGCGGGTTCCGGTGTCGTCCGCCTTGGCCGGGCGGTGGCGGGCCAGCACCGCGGCGGCCAGGTCGGGGCCGGTGGCCACCGGCCGGACGCGCAGCCGCCTGGTCAGCTGATCCGCCTGGGTGTGCCACTGCCTGCACTCGCCGCACTGCGCCAGGTGCCGGTCGACATGCTCACGCAGGGCGGGCTCGGCTTCGCCGTCCAGACGCGCCGACAGAGCCTCACGGGAAGTTTCGCAGTCCACGAAGACATGGTGGGTCGAACGGCGACGCAATTCCAGCCCGTGCCCAATACCATCCGACGCAATGAACGACGATCTCGACGGGGTGACCAGCCTGGCGCTGGATGCGCGCGCCGGTGATCGCGGCGCGCTGGCCCGGTTCGTGCGCGCCACCCAGCACGACGTGTGGTGGTTCGCGGCGCTGCTGGCAGACGTCGGGGTCGCCGGGAAGCTCGCGGTGGAGACTTTCGAGCGGGCGATGGCCGTCCTGCCTCGGTACTCCGGGCGCTTGTCGGCGCGGACCTGGCTGCTCGCCATCGCTCGCCGCGTCGTGCTCGAGCACCTCCGCTGGGGCGGCACGCGTTCGCAGGCCGCGCCCGCCACCCCGCGGCCGGGCGGGGCAGGAGAGCAGCCGCCAGCCGGGGCCGACGATCTCGTCGAGGCGAACCTGCTGCTCGGCACCCTCGATCACGATTGCCGCGAAGCAGTGGTGCTGACGCAGACCCTCGCACTGCCGTATGGGGAAGCCGCCGTGGTCGTGGGCTGTTCGGTGGCCACGATCCGCTCGCGAGTGGCCAGGGCCCGCGCTCAGCTGGTGCGAGCCGCCGGGCATCACGCGGCCGCGGGCGCGGGGTCGCAACTCACACCAGACTGGTCCAGTACGACCAGAATCTCTGCACCACCAGCGCGATGATCACCACGTACCACAACGCGAGGATCGCGCTGTGTACGCGGCGCAGCGGCGCCAGCGCCGGCCAGGCGTCCAGTGCCGAGTACCAGAAGATCGGGATCGTGACCGCCCAGACGACCATGCAGTAGGGGCAGAGCGCGCCGATGTCGTAGAGACTGCTCGCGATCAGCCAGTGGATGAACACCACCGCCACGGTGCTGCCCGCGACCATGCCGGCGCGGTACCACCGCGGCGGGCGGAATCCGGCGAGCATCGCGACGCCGGTGGTGACCACCACGGCGAAGCCGCCGATTCCGAGCAGCGGGTTGGGGAAGCCGAGCACCGCGGCCTGCGAGCTGTCCATCACCGACCCGCAGGACAACACGGGGTTGAACGAGCAGGTCGGGATGTAGTCGGGATCGCGCAGCCTGGCGATCTTCTCCAGAGTCAGCGCGCCCGACGCCAGCAGTCCGATGCCGCCCGCGATGACGTACAGCCACGCCAGCCCGCGGGACGGGGCGGCAGCCTCCGCGGCAGGCCGGCCGGTCTCAGTTCGTGTGCTCATCCCAGCGCCTTGTCCAGTTCCGCGCGCAGCTGACGTTCGACGTCGGCGAAGGTCTCCCCGGACGGCTCGAACCGTTTCCCGTTGATGAAGAACGTCGGCGTCGCCTCCACCCCGAGCTTCTCACCGTCGGCCATGTCGCGCTGCACCTTCTTGCTCACATCGGCCGCCTCGATGTCCGCGCGGAACTGTGCGACGTCCAGGCCGATCTCGCGGGCGTAGCGCTCGAACTGGCGCGCTGCTTCCTTCGGGTCCGATCGCAGGGACTCGCCTTGCACGGCCCAGTCCGTCCAGTTCTGGTACAGCTTCGTGTACATCTCGGCGAACTTGTCCTGCTTGCCCGCGGCCTCGGCGGCGCGTGCGGCCAGGGGGGCCAGCGGGTGAATGTCCAGCGGAAAGTTGCGTGGCACGAACGTGATGCGGCCCGCGTAGTCCTTCTCGATCTTGCTGGTGATGTTGCGGTAGTAGGCCGCGCACGCCGAGCACTGGTAGTCCAGGAACTCGACCAGCGTGACCTGGGGACCGTCGGGGTCCGCCTCGCTCAACGTGTGGGCGTCCTCGGGTACCAGCGTCTCGGACGGGGCGGCCGCGGTCGTGCCGTTGTCGTCATCGCCGCCGAAAAGCAGGATCGCGCCGAAGACGACCAGCGCGAGCACGACCACCACGCTGGTGAGAATCACGTTGATCGACGGTCGGCGGGGGCCGTCCAGCGGGCTCCGCCGGCGGGGCGACTGGGTGGGCATGTGTCTTCCTCACTCCTGACCAATCACGCTCACCGACATCGTCGACAGCAGGGTGCACAGTTCCGGTGAAGTCCCGGTACCGTCACACGGACGGGTTTTCCCATGGACTCGCTCGATGGGCCCGCAAAGACACCGAAGGTGCCCGCTCAGGCGGCCGGCGCGGTGACGCCCGGCTACCCCTCCGAAGAACCCCCGGCACAGGCGTCTTCCGCGGCCTCGAGTGCCGGAGCGAGCTGGCGCAGTGCCTCGGTGAGCAACGTGGCGAGCGAACCGGACGGCACCATCAGCGCGCTGCTCGTGGCGGCCGGCTGCACCCATCTGCGGAGCGCCACCCGCACGGCGGACGCGACACCGGCGGCCAGCACTTCCGCCTTCAGGCGCCGCGTGTCCTCGTCGCCGCCCAGCCTGGCCGCGATCGCGTTGGCCAGTGGCGCCTCGATCGCGGTCGCCGACTCCAGGTAGGCCTGCCGCACGCCGGGGTGGCCGGTGATGGTGAGCAAGGTGTCCCGGTGCCGCTCGGACGGCTCGGTGAATTCGCTGACCACGGCGTTGATCACCGCCTCGGCGAGGCCGGCCGTCGCCGGCTGGTTCGCCAGCGCTTCGGCGACGCGCTGCTCGCGTTCGGCCGTCACCGCGGCCACGATGGCCTGCTCCCGGCTGGCGAAGTAGTTGTTGTAGGTCCGCGGGGAGACCCCGGCGGCGTCGGCGATGTCCTCCACCCGTACCTGGTCCACGCCGCGTTCCAAGGCCAGCCGCAGGGCGGCCTCGCGGAGGGCTTTGCGCGTGGCCTCCTTCTTCCGTTCCCGCAAACCACCGGTTCGGCTCGGCACGTGGCCAGTGTCGCACGAATCTTGCGTGTGCGCAAACTTGCGTGCACGCAACTTTTTCCGTACCGTGGCCGTCGCCCACAGGACTGGAAGGGATCGGGCGATGCGAATCAAGGGAATGACCTACGACACCGGCTTCATCCGGCCGGGCAACTGCTCGCGAGAGCACTTCGACCCGGCCACCGTGCGCCGGGAACTGACCATCATCCGCGACGACCTGCACTGCAACGCCGTGCACATCGTGGGTGGTGACCCGGGCCGGCTCGAGCTCGCCGCGCAGTGCGCCGCCGAGCTCGGCCTCGCCGTCTGGTTCTCGCCGTACCCGCTCGAGCTCGATCGTCACCAGATGCTCGAACTGTTCGCCGACTGTGCCCAGCGGGCCGAGCGGCTGCGGCGACAGGGCGCGGACGTCGTGTTCGTCACCGGGGTGGAGCTCACCGTGATGAACCCGGGGTTCGTGCCGGGAAACGATCCGGCCGAACGCGTCGCAGCACTGGTGAGCGACCCGAAGCTGCGCGCGGAGAACTTCGCCGGGGTCAGTGCCCGGCTCAACGACTTCCTGGCCGAAGCGGTCGCGGTGGTCCGGGAGCACTTCGCCGGGCCGCTCACCTACGCGTGCATTCCGTTCGAGCGGGTCGACTGGTCGCAGTTCGACTACGTCGCGGTCGAGCTCATGCGCACCGCCGAGGTGCAGGACAGGTTCGTCGACGCGGTACGGAACCTCGTCGCCCAGCCCAAGCCCGTGGTGATCACCGGCTTCGGCACGGCCACCTGGAAGGGCTCCGCGGACATCGCGCCGCGCAGCATGGAGATCGTCGACTGCGACGAGCACGGGCGTCCGCTCAGGATCAACGGCGACTACGTCCGCGACGAGGAAGGGCAGGCCACCTACCTGCGGGAGCTGTTGGAGATCTACGACGAGGCAGGGGTCGAGGGGACGTTCCCGTTCCTGTTCGCGCTGGAGTCGTACCCGCATCGTCCCGACGACCCGGAGCGGGACCTGGACCTGGCCAGCGTCGGGATCGTGAAGGTGCTCGAGAACGGGCGCGGCGAGACGTATCCGGACATGGCGTGGGAGCCGAAGGCCGCGTTCACCGCCGTGGCCGACTACTACCGGAAGCAGGACGACCGACGCCGAAGCCGGTGACGGGGGAGCGGGCGGAGGAACATCGGCCGGGGGCGTTCCTCCGCCCGCTGCGGCTGCTGCGATGATCCGAGTGTGGACAGTGTGCAGGAGGCGTATCGCAAGCGGGCCGCGGAGTACATCGAGCGACTGGGCAGCATCGACGCGACCGCGGAGGACGACCGCCGCCTGGTCCGCTCCTGGGCGCGCGGGCTCCCCAAGGGGCTGGTCCTGGACGTCGGATGCGGCCCCGGCCACTGGACGCACTGGCTGCGCCTGCAGGGCGTGAAGGTGGCGGGAATCGACCCGGCCCAGGAGTTCATCGCGCATGCGCGGCAGCACTATCCGGACGCCGACTTCCGGCTCGGGCGCGCCGAGCACCTGGATCACGCCGACGGCAGCCTGGCCGGGATTCTCGCCTGGTACTCGCTCATCCACCTGCCACCGCCCTGCATCCCGGACGTGCTCGCCGAGTTTGCCCGGGCGCTCAAGCCGAACGGCGGGCTGCTGCTCGGCTTCTTCACCGGCGACAAGGTCGAGCCGTTCGACCACCAGGTGACCACGGCGTACTACTGGCCGGTCGACGAGCTGGAGCAGCTGGTCCGCGACGCCGGGTTCGACGTGCTGCGCAAGGAGACCAGGAAGGACACGGATGCCCGGTCGCACGGAGCGATCTCCGCGCGACGCTCGGCCGGATCCGGCAACGGAAGCCGCCGGGCAGGCACGGACGGCGGTTCGTGACGCGGCCGCGTGTCCGGGCGAAGAGACCGATCCGGCGGTGTGCGTGCCCGCGCGGCCCGGCTACTCGGTCCGGCGCAGCACCAACAGCGCCACGTCGTCGTCCGGGGTGCTGTTGCCCACCAGGTCAGCCATGATTCGCGCGCACACGCCTTCCGGATGGTCCGGCGTCACCAGCTGGCACAGCCGGTGGATGCCTTCGTCGATCGACTCGCCCCGGCGTTCCACCAGCCCGTCGGTGTAGCACACCAGCACCGCGCCGGGCTCGAGATCCACCGGGTTGGTGCGGCGGGGGACCGGGCGGAGATCGGAGTGCATCGGCGGGTCCACCGGGATCGCCGCCGGTGCCGCAGGCGAATGCGCCGAGGCCACGATCGGCCGCAGGTGTCCCGCGCTGGACATCCATGCGCGGCCGCCTGCCGCATCCAGCACCGCGTACCCGACGGTGGCCATGCCGTTGGCCTCGAAGTGGAAGATGTTGCGGCTCAACCGGATCAGTGTGTCGGCGGGGTCGCTGCTTTCGATCGCGTACGCCCGCAGCGCGCTGCGGATCCGCCCCATCACCGTGGCGGCGCCCAGCCCGTGCCCGGCGACGTCGCCGATGGCGACCCCCCAGCGGCCGTCCAGCAGCTCGAACACGTCGTACCAGTCCCCGCCGACGCCGGTGCGTGAGCCCGGCACGTACCGCGCTGCCAGTTCGAACCCGGGAACGTGCGGCAACCGCGGCGGAAGCAGGCTGCGTTGCAGCGCTAAGGCGGCCGCCCGGTCGATGGCCATCAGCTGGGCCCTGGTGGTCAGCGCGATCCAGTCGGCGGCCAGCTGCAGCACGTGCTCGTCGTTGTCGCTGAACGTGCGCTCGCGCAACGACCCGACGTGCAGCACGCCGATCAGCTTCGAGCCGGCCAGCAGCGGCACGCCGAGCATGGATCGCAGGCCCTTTTCCCACAGCAGCGGATTGGCCACGGTGGTCGGATCGACGTGCCGCAGGTGGATCGGTTTCCGTTCGGCGGCGACTCGCCCGGCGAAGCCCGCCCCGAGTTCCACCCGCACGCCCTGCTGGACTTCTTCCTCCAGCCCGTTGGCCGCCGCGGCCCGCAGGTGCTCGGCGTCGTCGTCCCAGAGCAGGATGACGGCGGCGTCCGCGGACAGCAGCTCCCGCACCCGGCCGAGCAAAGCGCCGAGCGTGCTTTCCAAGTCGAACTGCGACAGCGCGGTGTCGGCGACCACCGCGAGCTGTTCAGCGCGGTTGTCCACATCGGGCGCATCACGGGGCATTCCCTAACCGTAGCCCTGGACACCCGATGTCAAGGCCGTACGACGCGATTCACCGCCCGAGGTGACCTGTGGTGATCGGCTGTCGACCGCGCTCAGCCGACCACGGCGAGCGCGTCGATCTCCACCAGCAGGCCAGGGGGCAGCCCCACGTAGACCGTCGTCCGCGCCGGGTAAGGGTCCGACAGGAATTCCTCGTACACGGCGTTCATCTCGGCAAAGTGCGCGACGTCGGTCAGATACACCCGGAACATGATCACGTCGGACTCGCTCGCCCCGGCCGCTTCCAGTGTGGCCAGCACGTTGCGCATCGCCTGCCTGGTCTGCTCGCCGACGGTCGATCCCACCACCTCCCCGGTGGCAGGGTCGGCCGCGATCTGCCCGGAGACCTGCACGAAGGCGCCCTTGCGGACCGCCGGGGACAACGGCGCGGGCGGCTTCTTGGCGCCTTCCGGGTAATAGGCGGTGCGGGACATCAACGCTCCTTTCCCGGCGCCGGGGCGCCGCACTCGATGGATGCCTTCTCCGCCGCGGCCAGCAGGTCGGGCAGCAGCGACATCAGCTCGTCCAGGCCGGCGATGACCTTGGGCACGGACACCGACGCCGCCGCCACCACGCCACGTGGTCCGCTGATCGGGGCGGCGATGCAGTTGATGAAGTCCTCGTGTTCGCCGTTGTCGACCGCGTAGCCGCGCTCGGCGACCTTCTCCAGCTCCGCCAGGTACTCCTCGGCCGAGGTGATGGTGTTCTCGGTCAGTTTCGGGTAGTCCAGGCTCTCCGCGATCACCCGCCGGCGCTGCGGTGGCAGCGCCGCGACCAGCACCTTGCCCACCGCGGTGCAGTGCAGCGGCGCGCGCTTGCCGATCCGCGAGTACATCCGCACGGCGTGCTTGCTTTCGAACTTGTCGATGTAGATCGCCTCGCCGTCCTCGTAGCTGGCCAGGTGCACGGTGTGGCCGGTCCGCTGGTTGAGCTCGCGCAGGGCGGCTTCCGCGCACCGCCGGACGTCCCGGTCCTCCAGCGATCGCTGGGCCAGGTCGAACAGCGCCGTGCCCAGCCGGTAGTGGTGCGGCCCCTCGCGCTGCACGAAGCGATGGGCTTCCAGCGTGCGCAGCAGCCGCAGCACGGTCGACTTGTGCACCCCGACGGCGGCGGCCAGCTCGTTCAGCGTCTTGCGCCCGCTGGCCAGCTGCTCCACCAAGGTCAGTGCGCGGTCAAGGCTCTGGCTCATGAGCTCATCTTCGGCCCTTCGTCCGGGACCGCCAGCCCGTGCTCGGTGATCCGCGCCCGGGTCCAGGTGCTCTCGTCGGCTTCCAGCAGGCAGGCGACCACGTCGTCGGGCAGGGGCAGGCCGAGGTCGCTGGGGGAGCGCAGGGCGCCCGCGGCGCGGAGGTGCCCGGCCCGCAGCCGCCGCTGCGGGGAGGCACCCCGGAGGGTGGCGGAGAGAAAGCCCGCCGCGAAGGCGTCCCCCGCGCCGACCGGTTCCACCACGTCGACGGCGAGCGCGGGCTGGAAGAGCGGAGCGCGATCCCGGCCGCTGGCGGGGTCGCGCTCGATCAGGGTGGCTCCCCGCCCGCCGTGCTTGACGACCAGCGTGTCCGGCCGGGGGAGCAGCCGGCGAATGTCTCGCGGCGACGTCACCCCCCACACTTCGGCGGCTTCGTCGTCGCCGACCAGCACGATGTCCGCCGCGTTCGCCAGTTCGCCGAGCACCGAGACATCGCGGCCCGCCCACAACACGGCCCGCCAGTTCACGTCGAACGACAAGCGGTGCGTGGCCCGTGGGACGGCGACCAGCGCGCGCATCAGTTCCAGGCAGTTGTCGGACAGGGCCGCGGTGATGCCGGTGACGTGCACCAGCCGCACGCCGTCGAGCCGCAACGAGCCCACCAGGTCCGGCCCCATGGCGGAGGCGGCCGAACCGGAGCGGTAGTAGCGCACGGTGCTTCCGGTGACGTGGCATTCCTTCACGTACAGGCCGGTCGGGCGGTGCGGGTCGACCGTCACTTGCGAAACGTCCACGCCCGCCGCGGCGATTTCCGCGGTCACCGCGCGGCCGAACGCGTCGTCGCCGACGGCGCTGACCCAGCTGGTCCGCAGGCCCAGGGCGGCCAGATGGCAGGCCACGTTGGACTCCGCGCCGCCCACCGTCCGGGTCCATGTGCGCACCCGCTCGATCGCGCCGGGTTCGGCGGGCACGAACAGGGCCATCGACTCGCCGAGGCACAGCACCTCGGTACCCATATCCCTCCGATCCGTTGACCTGCCGTCGAGCGGATGGTACACACTTTCTCGCCACATTGTGCAACGGACATTGCAGAATATGCAACGAGGCGGATCATGGACCACCCGGTGGGTATCGATCACCGTCGCGTCGCGGCCATCCGGGACGAGGTGATCGACTGGCGTTTCAAGGGCATGCCGGAGTCGCTGGCCGGCTTGTCGATCGACGAGGCGGTGCGGCGGCGGCCGAACGTGTTCCGGGACGGCTTCCTGGGGCCGTTGCTGGTGCTCGCCGACGACGCGCTGGAGCACAACCTCGCCACGATGGCGCAGTGGTGCGCCCAGCACGGCGTGGCGTTGGCGCCGCACGGCAAGACGACCATGGCCCCGCAGTTGTTCGCCAGGCAGCTGCGGCACGGCGCGTGGGGGATCACCGCCGCCAACGCCAGCCAAGCCCGGGTCTACCGGGCGTTCGGCGTGCAGCGGATCCTGCTGGCCAACCAGCTCGTCGATCCCGCCGCGCTGCGCTGGCTGGCGGCGGAGCTGCGCAGGGACCCGTCCCTGGAGTTCTGCTGCTGGGTGGACACGGTGGCCGGGGTCGAGCTGATGACCGACGTGCTCGACGACGACGTCCAGGTGGACGTTCTGGTCGAGCTCGGCGCCGACGACGGACGCACCGGGGCACGCGGCCTGGACGCCGCCGTCGAGGTCGCCGAAGCCGCTGCCCGGAGCCCGCGGCTGCGGTTGACCGGGGTCGGCGGCTACGAGGGCGCACTGGCGCATGACGCCTCGCCGGAATCCCGCGCGAGAATCGACAGCTACCTGCACGACATCCGCGAGCTGGCCGTCGCGCTGGCCGGCCGGTTCCAGGGGCCGAAGGTGATCGTCACGGTGGGCGGCAGCGCCTACTTCGACCAGGTCACCCGCGCGCTCACCGCGCCGTGGCCGGAGCCGATGGACGTGCTGCCGGTGTTGCGCTCCGGCGCCTACGTCACCCATGACGACGGCTTCTACCGGGGCATCTCGCCGCTCGGCGAGCAGCCGCGCATCACCGGCTTCCCCGGCTTGCGCCCGGCGATGCGCCTGTGGGCTCAGGTCACCTCCCGCCCCTCGCACGATCTGGCGTTGCTCACCGCGGGCAAGCGCGATCTGCCGTTCGACGAAGGACTGCCGGTACCCCAGGTGCTCCGCCGGGACGGCGAGGTGTCTGGCCTGGACGGTTGCGCGGTCGCGAAGGTCAACGATCAGCACGCGTTTCTCCGGCCGGCCGGTGGTGTCCGCGTCGGGGACTGGATCGGCCTCGGGCTGTCGCACCCGTGCACCGCGTTCGACAAGTGGCCGCTGATCCCGGTGGTCGGCGACGACGGCGAGACGGTCGTCGACCTGATCCGCACCTACTTCTGACGAGGCGGGGCAGTCATGGACATCGTTTTCCGCAACGCCCGGGTGGTCGACGGCACCGGTCAGCCGGGTTACCTGGCGGACGTCGGCGTCTCCGACGGCAAGATCGCCGCCATCGAACAGGGCGGGCTCACCGGGCGGCGAGTGGTCGACGCCGACGGGCTGGTCCTCGCCCCGGGCTTCATCGACATGCACTCGCACTCCGACGTGCAGATCCTGGCGAACCCGGACCACCTGGCGAAGGTGTCGCAGGGCGTGACGACCGAGGTGCTCGGCCAGGACGGGCTGTCGTACGCGCCGGTGGACGACACCGTGCTGGACACGTTGCGGGCTCAGCTGGCCGGCTGGAACGACGATCCGCCCGGGTTCGACTGGAACTGGCGCACGGTGGGGGAATACCTGGACCGGCTCGACGAGGGCGTGGCGGTCAACGCGGCCTACCTGGTGCCTCAGGGCACGGTGCGGATGCTGGTGGTCGGCTGGGACGACCGGCCGGCCACCCCGGAGGAGCTGGACCGGATGCGCCGGATCGTGGCGACCGGGCTGGCCGAGGGCGCCGTGGGCATGTCGTCCGGCCTGACCTACACGCCCGGCTGCTATGCCGACACCGACGAGCTGGTGGCGCTGTGCGAAGTGGTCGCCGAAGGCGGTGGCTACTACTGCCCGCACCACCGCAGCTACGGCGCGGGCGCGCTGGCTGCCTACGCGGAAATGGTCGAGGTCGCCCGGCGGTCCGGCTGCCCGCTGCACCTGGCACATGCCACGATGAACTTCCCGGTCAACGCGGGCCGCGCGGGCGAGTTGCTGGCGCTGCTGGACGACGCGATCGCCGACGGGGTGGACGTCACGCTGGACACCTACCCCTACCTGCCGGGCGCCACCTACCTGTCCGCGCTGCTGCCCAGCTGGGCGGCCGAGGGCGGGCTGGAGGCGACCCTGGCCCGGCTGTCCGATCCCGCGACACGTGAGCGGATCCGCCGCGACATCGAAGAGACCGGCTCCGACGGATGTCACGGCGTGCCGGTCGACTGGGAATCCATCGAGATCAACGGGGTGCGCGAGGAGGCCAACGCACACCTGGTGGGCCGCAGCGTCGCCGAGTCCGCCCGCATCGCGGGCGTGGCGCCCGCGGACCTGTACTTCGACACCCTGATCGCCGAGCGCCTCGGCACCTCGTGCCTGATGCACGTCGGCCACGAGGACAACGTGCAGGCCATCATGCGGCACCCCGCGCACACCGGCGGCAGCGACGGCCTGCTGGTCGGTGAACGGCCCCACCCGCGCGCCTGGGGCACTTTCCCGCGCTATCTGGCCCGCTACGTCCGTGAACTCGGCGTGCTCGGGCTGGAGGAGTGCGTGGCGCACCTGACCGGGCGGGCGGCCAAGCGGCTGCGGCTGGCCGACCGCGGCATCGTGCGGGCCGGCTACGCCGCCGACCTGGTGCTGTTCGACCCGGACACGGTGGCCGACACCGCGACGTTCGACGAACCGCGCCAGCCCGCGACCGGCATCCCGTACGTGCTGGTCAACGGCGTCCCGGTGATCGACGACGGCAAGCCGACCGGAGCCCTGCCCGGTCATTCGCTGCGCAACCGGAGGAACTGATGGACCTGCTCGCCCAGCTGGCCGCCCACCGCGCGCTGTGCATCGTGCGCGCCGACCATGTTCCGGATCCGGCCGGGTTCACCCGCGCACTGGTGGACGCGGGCTTGCCCCTGGTCGAGTTCGCGCTGATGAACCAGGAGGCCCTGCGGGTCATCGCGCAGGCGTCCACGGTGGACGGCGCGGTGGTCGGCGCCGGGACGGTGATGACGCCCCAGCTGGCGCGCGATGCCGTCGCTGCGGGCGCCCGGTACCTGGTCACCCCGGGGCTGCGTCCGCGGGTCTCGGAGGAAGCGGCCCGGCTCGGCGTGCCCACCGTGCTCGGCGCACTGACCCCCACCGAGGTGGCCGACGCCATCGACTTCGGCGCGGCGGCGGTGAAGGTGTTCCCCGCTTCCCGGATGGGCCCGTCCTACTTCACCGAATTGCTCGGGCCGTACCCGGATACGCCGCTGGTGGCCAGCGGCGGGGTCGACGCGGGCAACGCCGCCGACTATCTCGCCGCGGGAGCGCTCGCGGTGACCGCGGGCTCGGCGGTGGTCGGCAGGGATCCGTCCGACGTGGCGGGGATCCGCGCGCGAGCAGAGCAGTTCGTCGCGGCGGTCAAGCGGGCGGCCGGGCCGGGGGAGCCTGCCGGGCAAGGAGCGGAGTCGTGACCGGGGTGGTGAGCTGGCTGCAGGACACCACGGGCGGTTTGCTGCTGCTCGCCGCCGCCGGTATCGCGCTGCTGCTGGTGCTGATCGTGCGGCTGAAGCTGGAACCGTTCATCGCGTTGCTGATCGTCGGTATGCTCACCGCGCTGGCCGCCGGCGTGCCGGTGGCCGAGCTGACCGGCTCCGCCCAGAACCCCGGTGATTCGCTGCTGGAGTCCGGCTTCGCCGGGATTCTCGGCCACGTCGCCGCGATCATCGGGCTGGGCACGATCCTCGGCGCGATGCTGGAGGCCTCCGGCGGGGCGCAGGTGCTCACCCGGCGGCTGCTGCGGTTGCTCGGCGAGCACCGCGCACCGCTGGCGATGGGCCTGGCCGGGCTGCTCTTCGGCATCCCGGTGTTCTTCGACGTGGGCATCTTCGTGCTGGCCCCGCTGGTGTACGTGGCGGCCGAACAGGGCCGCAGGTCGATCCTGCTGTACTGTCTGCCGCTGCTTGCCGGGCTGTCGGTGACGCACGCCTTCCTGCCGCCCCACCCCGGCCCGGTCGCCGCGGCCGGCCTGCTGCAGGTCGAGCTGGCGTGGGTGATCGTGATGGGCGCCGCCTGCGCCATCCCCGCCTGGTACGTCGGCGGGGTGCTGTTCTCGTCCTGGATCGGCAGGCGCATCCACGTCGCGGTGCCGGAGGAGATGCTGGCGGCCGCCCAGCTGGCCAGGGACAAGGTGCGGCCGGGCGGGACGGCCGGGGACGGCGACGACACCGGCGAGCCCGGCGGCTCCGGCGATGCCGAACCCGCCCTCGGCCTGGTGCTGTTCATCATCGCCATCCCGCTGGTGCTGATCCTCGCCGGGACGTTCGGCAGCATCGTGCTGCCCGAGACGTCGGTGGCCGCGGGTGTGGCCGGTTTCGTCGGCACCCCGGCCATCGCGCTGACCGTCGCGGTGCTGCTGGCCTTCTGGCTGCTCGGGTCCCGGCGGGGCATGACCAGGGAGCAGATCGCCGAGATCGCCGCCGTCGCGCTGCGACCGGTGGCGATGATCCTGCTGGTCGTCGGGGCCGGGGCGTTCTACGGCACGGTGCTCAAGGCCACCGGCATCGGCACCGCGCTGGCCGAGTCGCTTGCCGACGCCGGACTGCCGGTGATCTTCGCCGCGTACGTGATCAGCTGCGGGCTGCGCATCGCCCAGGGCTCGGCCACCGCGGCGATCGCGGCGACCGCGGGCATCATCGGGCCGACGGCGGCCGAGGTGGGCATGTCCCAGCCGCAGCTGGCACTCGTCGTGGCGGCGATCTGCGCCGGATCGATCATCGCCTCGCACGTCAACGACGGCGGGTTCTGGATCGTCTCCCGGTACTTCGGTCTGACGGTCAAGGACACGCTCAAGACCTGGACCGTGCTGGAAACGATCTTGTCCGTGGTCGGGTTCGCGGTGGCCGCGATCCTGATCACCGTGGTGTGAGGGGGACGGCGTGCACGTCATGGCCAGACGACTGTTCTTGGGACTCGCGGCGGCCGGTACCGGGGCGCTGATGGCCGGGGGGTCCGCGGCGGCCCACCACCGGGAGCTCACCGTCTACCTGGGGAGTTACACCTCCGGCGACCGCCCCGGCGCGGGCATGCAGCGCGCGGTGGCCGATCCGGCCACCGGCCGGCTCACGGTGGCAGGCACCGTGCCAGAGGTGCCGGAGGCGTCGTGGTTCGCCTTCTCCGCCGACCGCCGCATCCTCTACGTCACCAACGAGCTGTCCGAGGGTGCCGTCACGGCGGTGGATGCGGCACGCGGAACCATCCTGACCAGGCAGCCGACCCACGGCTCGGCCCCCACGCACACCAGCGTGCACGGGCGGTTCCTGCTCACGGCAAATTACGGGTCGGGCTCGGTCGTCGTGCACCGGCTGGGCGAGGACGGGCTGATCGGCGAGGTCACCGACGTTCGGACGCACGACGGGCCGGAGCCGCACGCCCATCAGGTGCTCCCCGATCCCAGCGGCCGCTGGGTCGTCGCGGTGGATCTCGGTGCGGACGCGGTCTACGTCTACCGGTTGGACCAGAAGACCGGGAAGCTGCATCCCCACCATCGGCTGCGGATGCCCGGCGGGTACGGGCCGCGCCACTTGGCGTTCCACCCCGACGGCCGCCGCGCCTACATCCTCGGCGAGCTGCGGTCGGAGATCACCGTGGCCGAGTGGCATCCCGCGACCGGCAGGTTCACCGCCGGGCAAGTGATCTCCACGTTGGGTGACGCCCAGCCGCCCGAGAACTACCCCGCCGAGATCGTCGTCTCGCAGGACAGTCGCTACGTGTACGCGTCCAACCGTGGCCACGACAGCATCGCGACCTTCGACGTCACGGCGAACGGCGATCTCGCCTTCGCCGGCACCACACCGTGCGGCGGCTCGTGGCCCCGCCACCTGACCATCGACCCCACCGGTCGCTGGGTCTACGTCGCCAACCAGCGGCAGCACACCGTCGCGTGGCTGCCGCGTGATCCCCGGACCGGCCGGCTCACCGCGCCCGCGGGCAGCACGGCCGTCGACTCCGTCTGTTTCGTGCTGTTCGAAAGGAGCTGGAGATGAGACGTGCGGCCCTGCTCGTGCTGGCCACCGTCGGAGCCATGACGCTTGGCTGCGCGCCGCCCCAGGCCTCCCACAACCAGCCGCAAGGCCCCGGCGAGACCACCGGCGAGCTGCAGGTGTGGCTGTTCGCCGAGCCCAACGACGAGCCGAAACGGCAGGTGGTCGCCGAGGCGAAGAAGGAGTTCGAGGCGGCACACGACGGCGTGACGGTCAAGGTCGAGTACCTGCCGGTCGACGGCAGGGCCAACCGGTTCAACGGTGCGTTCAACGACAGCACCAGCTCACCGGACGTCGCCGAGTTCGGCAACACCGACCTGGCCGGATACGTGGCCTCCAACGGCTTCGCCGACCTGACCGACGAGCTGGCGACATGGCCGGAGGCGGAGGACCTGGTGCCGAGCGTGCTGGAGACCGCCAAGGTCGACGGCAAGGTCTACGGCATCCCGTGGTTCACCGGTACGCGTGCGCTGTTCTACCGCACCGACGTGTTCGACGAGCTGGACCTGGAGCCGCCGGAGACACTGGCCGAGCTGACCGACGTGGCCAGGGCCATCCGCAAGGCCAAGCCGGACATGTACGGCATCGCCACCGGTGGTAAGTCGGTCTACTCCGCCCTGCCCTACATCTGGGCCTACGGCGGTGACGTGGCCGAGCAGCGGGACGGCACGTGGAAAGCCACGCTGACCACCCCGGAGGCCAAGGAGGGGCTGCGCCGCTACGCGGAACTGATCTCCGACGACATCTGCCCGCCCTCGGCGTGTGCGCAGATGACCGGGAGCGACGCGGTGGCCGCGTTCGCCGCGGGGAAAGCGGGCATGGTGATCGGCGGGGACTTCAACCTGCCCGCCGTGGACGCCGGGGCGGTGCAGGGCAAGTACGAGGTGATCCCGCTGCCCGGCGCCGAACGCGGTTCGATCGCGCCGCCGTTCGCCGGCGGCAACCTGATCGGCGTGTTCCGGGCGAGCAAGAAGTCCGGCCTGGCCGTGGAGTTCGCCAAGCTGCTGGCCGGCAAGAAGTACCAGCGGAAGATGTACGACGCGATGGGCACCCTGCCCACGTTCGCCGACGTGCAGGCGAAGCTGGTGAAGTCCGACACCGAGCTCGAGCCGTTCGTCGCCTCGGTGAAGGCGGGCACGAAGTTCGTCCCGGCCACCCCGGCGTGGACCAAGATCGACGCGCAGGGCGTGCTGCCGACCGCGATCCAGCAGATCGCCACCGGCGAGCTGACCGTCGACCAGGCCGCCGAAGCCGCCGCGGCCGAGATGGACGAGGCGTTCGGCGGCCGATGACGCTCGTCGGTGAGCGGCGCCGCGCCGCTGACGTGGCGGTGCGGCGCCCCAAGACGGCTGTGCACCTCGGCGACGGCCGGGCGGCGTTCCGCTACCTGCTGCCCGCCGGGGTGCTGCTGCTGGCCGTGCTGGCGTATCCGCTGTACCAGCTGGTCCAGATCTCGCTGTACGAGTACAACCAGCCGCAGGCCAGCGGGGCGGCGCCGCTGCGATTCCTCGGCCTGGACAACTACGCCGAGCTGGTGGCCGATCCGAAGTTCTGGGACGTGCTGGCCGCCACGGTGGTCTTCGCCGCGGTGTGCGTGATCGGCAGCCTGGTGGTCGGCACGGCGCTGGCGGTGGTGGCCAGCCGGGCGCGGCCGGTGCCGCGCATGCTGCTGTTCCTGGCCGCGCTCGGGGCGTGGGCCACCCCGGCGATGGCAGGCTCCTACGTTTGGTTGTTCCTGTTCGACGCCGATCTGGGCCTGGTCAACGAGGTGCTCAGCGGCATCGGCTTCTCCGGCATGGAGGGCCACGCCTGGCTGTACGACAGGTACTCCACGTTCGCCGTGGTGGCCGCCGAGATCATCTGGTGCTCGTTCCCGTTCGTCATGGTGACCATGTACGCGGGGATCAAGGGCATCCCGGCCGAGGTCGTCGACGCCGCCCAGCTCGACGGCGCTTCGTGGTGGCGCATCGCGACCCGGATCATCCTGCCGATGCTGCGCCCGCTCATCGTGATCGCCACCATCCAGTCGATCATCTGGGACTTCAAGGTGTTCACCCAGATCTACGTGATGACCAACGGCGGCGGGGTGGCCGGGCGCAACCTGGTACTCAACGTCTACGCCTATCAGAAGGCGTTCGCCGGCGAGGAGTACGGCATGGGCGCCGCGATCGGCGTGGTGATGACGGTGCTGTTGCTGATGATCACCGTGCTCTACCTGCGGGCCCAGCGGAAGGCGGGGTGGGCGCCGTGAGATCCCGGATCTCCGACGCCGTCTGCGTGCTGGCGGCGATCCTGGTCGCTGTTCCGCTGTACTGGATGGTGCTGTCCGCGGTGAAGCCGGATGGCGAGATCCGGTCGGCTTCGCCGCGCCCGTGGACGTTCGCGCCGACGCTGGACGCGTTCCGGCGGGTGCTCGACGTGGAGAACTTCGGCCGGTACTTCCTGAACAGCGCGGTCGTGGCGCTGCTGGTCGTGGGCGGGTCGATCGTGCTGTCGTTCGTGTCCGCGGTGGCGCTGACCCGGTTCGCCTTCCGCGGCCGGACCGTGCTGCTGGTGATGCTGCTGGTGGCCCAGATGGTGCCGGTGGAGGCGCTGACCATCCCGCTGTTCTTCATGGTGCAGTCGGCGGGCCAGGTGGCCCCGGCGTTCGGGCTCAACCAGCTCGCCCCGCTGGTGCTGATCAACCTGGCGTTCAGCCTGCCGTTCGCCATCTGGATGCTGCGCGGTTTCGTCGCCGCCGTGCCGCGGGAGCTCGACGAAGCCGCGACGCTGGACGGCGCCACCCGCTTCCAGTACGTGTGGCGGGTGCTGTTCCCCCTGGTCGCGCCCGGTTTGGTGGCCACGAGCGTGCTGTCGTTCATCCACTCGTGGAACGACTTCCTGTTCGCCAAGACGCTGATCTACTCCAGCACGGACAACCGGACGCTGCCGCAGGCGCTGCTGGTGTTCTACCAGCCGGACGAGCAGGACTGGGGCGCGATCATGGCGGGATCGACGCTGATGACCGTGCCGGTGCTGATCTTCTTCGTGCTGGTGCAGCGGCACCTGGTCAGCGGGCTGGCGGGCGCGGTGAAGGGGTGAGCCGGTGACGTCGGCACATGAGCGGCTGCACGGGTTGGTACCGCGACCGGTGCGGGTCGACCCGGCACCGGGCGCGTGCGAACTCGACGACCTGACCATCCCGGTGGTGATCGACCCGCAGGCGGGCCTGCCTGCCGAGGGGTACCGGCTCAGCATCGCGCCGAGCGGGGTGCGGGCCGTGGCGGCCGACGAAGCCGGGAAGCGGCACGCGCAGCAGACGGTGCGGCAACTCGCCGGCCCGGATGCCTTCCGGGCAGCGAGGATCCGCCCCGGTCCGTGGGTGCTGCCGTGCGGCGAGATCGAGGACCATCCGCGTTTCTCCTGGCGAGGGTGCCTGCTGGACGTCGCGCGGCATTTCCAGCCCAAGGCGGCGGTGCTGCGGTTCGTCGACCTGCTGGCGGTGCACAAGCTCAACGTGCTGCACCTGCATCTGACCGACGATCAGGGATGGCGCGTGGAGGTGCCGGACTATCCGCGGCTGACCGAGGTGGGGGCGTGGCGGGAAGGCTCGTGGGTGGGCAGGCCACCGGACGGCACCCGCGAACACGACGGCCGTCCGCACGGCGGCTACTACACCACCGACGACCTGCGCGAGATCGTCGCGTACGCCCGCGAGCGCGGCGTGACGGTGGTGCCGGAAGTGGACATCCCGGGGCACAGCCAGGCAGCGATCGCCGCCTACCCCGACCTCGGCACCACCGCCGAGCCGGTTCCGGTGCGCACCGCCTGGGGCATCTCCGACCATGTGCTGAACGCCGAGGAATCCACCGTGGCGTTCTACCGCCGCGTGTTCGATCACGTGGCGAGCATCTTCGACAGCCCGGTGATCGCGCTGGGCGGTGACGAGGTGCCGACGGTGCAGTGGCGTGCGCACGCCGCCGCCCGGGCCGCCGAACTGGGGCTGTCGTCGCCGGACGAGCTGCACGGCTGGTGGGTCCGCCAGATCGCCGAGCATCTGTCCGGCCTGGGGCGCCGGGCGCTGGCCTGGGACGACGTGCTGGATGCCGGGACGTTGCCGCCCGGGGTGATCATCGCTTCCTGGCGCGGAGAGCAAGGCGGGATCGCCGCCGCGCTGGCCGGGCACGACGTCGTGATGTGCCCCGAGCAGTACCTCTACCTGGACCATCGGCAGTCGGACCACCCGGACGAGCCGATCCCGGTCGGCTACCTGGTCCGGCTCGAGGACGTCTACCGGTACGAGCCCGTCCCGGCCGGCCTGCCCGGGTCCGCCAGGCAGCGCGTGCTGGGAGCGCAGGCCCAGGTCTGGACCGAGCACCTGGACGACCCGCGTCGGATCGACTACGCCGCCTTCCCGCGGCTGGCCGCGTTCGCCGAGGTGGTGTGGTCGCCGCCGGAGCGTGATTACGCCGAGTTCGTCCGGCGGCTGGCGCGGCACCACCTGCCCCGGCTGGACGCACTGGGCGTGGAGTACCGGCCGATGGGCGGCCCGCGGCCGTGGCAGACCCGCCCCGGGGTGCCCGGCCGTCCCCGCTAGACCTGCGGTGTCTGCCCCGGCACCCCTGCGGTGTTTGCCCCGGCGCAGGTAATCCCCGTGGCCCTTCCGGCGAACTTCCCCCAAGGCTCCCATGCGGTGGGCCGATCGGAGGGCAGGCTCATGGCCCGAGCGGACACGGGACTCGGTAGTGGGCCGTCGACGCGCGATGTGCGTCAGGCAGCCGGCATCGCGGGTGCGCTGTACCTGGTGACATTCCTTGCGGGCATACCACCGGCGCTGTTTCTCTACCGGGACGTGGTGGTCGCCGGGGCCGATGCCCTCACCGCGAGCGCGAACGGCGGCATCCAATGGGGAGCCTTGCTCGACGTCGTCAACGCCTGCGCCTGCGTGGGCACGGCAGTGGTGCTGTTCCCGGTGCTGCGCCGGTGTCGCGTGCGCTTCGGCGAGGCGTTGGCGCTCGGATTCGTCACCGCTCGCGTACTCGAAGCAGCGATCATCTTCGTCGGCGTCGTCAGCTTGCTGTCCCTGGTCGCCCTTCGTACGGGGCCGACGGCCGCGCGCGGCATGGGCGGCATGTTGCTCACCGTCCACGAGTGGACCGTGCTGCTCGGTCCTGGGCTGATCCCGGCGTTCAACGCGGCGCTGCTGGGTTGGCTGCTCTATCGCGCCAACTTGATTCCTCGGATGATCCCCGCGTTGGGACTACTCGGTGCCCCGCTGCTGGCGACATCGGCCGCGTTGTCCGTGCTGGGCGTCAACCGGCCGGGGACGGTCCTGTCCGATCTGGCGGTGGCGCCGATCTTCGTCTGGGAGCTGTCGCTGGGTGTCTACCTGCTGGGCTGGGGATTCCGGCCCGCAGCCGTCGCCGCGCTCACCCCTTCCAGGTGAACCGCCGAGCGCCTGGGTAGACCGCACCGGAACAGCAGGAATTGCAGGCGCTGTTCCGGCGGATGGTGCCGTCCGGCAACCGCCGCGACCCGTCCCACAGCCGGGATTCGCCTGCCGTTCACCTGCGCTCCGGTCACTGGCTACTCCGCCTGTCTAGGGTCCCGCACCGTGGCGGGGTGTCCGTCCCGATGCGAGCCAGTGAGGTGGGCCGATGTCCGAAGCTACGGTTGCCCGGCCACCGCTGCCGCGCGCCCGGTCGGCGAACCAGCTGGTCGTGTTGGTCGTCGAACAGCGCGCGGCGGTACGGGCCGAGCTCGCAGGCATCTTCGCCGGACAGCCCATCACCGTGGCCACCTGTGACGACGTGCCCAGGGCATTGCTCATGCTGGGGCGACTGAGCCCGGACGCGGTACTGCTGGGTCCGGTCGACGGCAGGCTGGACGCCACCGATTTCCTGCGCATCGTGCGCGCCGACGATCCCGCCTTGCCGGTGGTGGCAGGCGCAGAGGGAGAGGCGGGATTCGCCGCAGCGGCCGCGGCGGCCGGTGCGACGGTGGTGCTCCGGCAGCCGTACCGGGCGGCGGAGTTGCTGGCGCTGCTCGGCGGGCTGACCCGGACCCGCCGCGTGGCCATCGAGCCGCCGGTCGAGGTGGGCAGGCTGCGCATCGACGCCGTGTTGCCACGGATGTGGGTGGACGGGGTGGAGATCGCGCTCCCGCAGCGGGAATACGAGCTGCTGCGCTACCTCGCCGAGCGGTCAGGCCAGGTGGTGCCCCGCGCCGAACTGGTCGAGGCGCTGTGGGGCGGCGACCGGGCGCCCAGCAGCAATGCGCTCACCGTGCACATCATGCGGCTGCGCAAGCGGCTGACCGACTCGGCGAACGGGGAGTGGATCCGCGCGATCCGCGGGCACGGTTACCTGTTCACGGTGCCCGGCTCACGGTGAGCCGTCAGGCCGGGCAGGCACCTCGCTTTCGCCACCGTCGGTGAACTATTGCGGTCGTGACGGCACCCGCAGCGGGAACCGTGCCTGGGGATGGAGCCGGGAATTCCTGATCCCGGCTCTGCTGACAATTGTTTTCACCACTTGTTTCCGCATTCGGGCACCCGGCGTCGAGTACCCCGGAGTGTGGTTCTCTTTTGTCCCGTTCCGTTCACCCTGCATTCATTTCCGTGGTCCTGCTGCTTCATTCATCGCGCTTAGTGTCGGCGGTGCGATCGGCAAGCAGCCGGCGTCCGGTGCCGGCATGCCGAGTGTTCCGGTCAATCGGACCCAACCTTCGAAAGAGGTCAACGTGAAACGCACCACCCTGGGTCGCGCCCTGGTGCTGCCCGCGGTCACCGCGCTCGTCGCCGGTGCCGCTGCGTGCGGTGCCGCCAACGAGCCGTCAGCCGAGGGCAGCGGGCAGTCGAGCCTGTCCGGAACGATCAACGGCGCGGGAGCCAGCTCGCAGGAAGCCGCGCAGCAGGCGTGGATCGCCGGGTTCACCTCGTCCCACCCGGACGTCACGGTCAACTACGACCCGGTCGGGTCCGGTGGTGGTCGTGAGCAGTTCGTCGCGGGTGGCACGGACTTCGGTGGCACCGACGCCTATCTGGACGACGAGGAGCTGGCCAAGGCGAAACAGCGCTGCGGCGGCAAAGTGCTCGAGATACCCGCCTACATCTCGCCGGTGGCCATCATCTACAACATCGAGGGCGTCGACGAGCTGAAGCTGCGGCCGAGCACGATCGCCAAGATCTTCGACCAGAAGATCACCAAGTGGAACGACCCGGAGATCGCCGAGGACAATCCCGGTGTGCAGCTGCCCGCGCTGGACATCACTCCGGTGAACCGCTCCGACGAGTCCGGGACGACGGAGAACTTTCAGGAATATCTGGCCGCCGCGGCGGGCAAGGACTGGCCGCACGAGCCGAGCGGCGACTGGCCGGTGCCGGGTGGCGAGGCCGCGGGCCAGACCGCGGGCGTGGTCAAGGCCGTGCAGAGCGGCAACGGGACCATCGGCTACGCCGACGCCAGCCAGGTCGGAGATCTGGCGACCGTGAAGGTGGGGGTCGGCGACGACTTCGTCGGCTACTCGCCGGAGGCCGCGGCCGCAGTCCTGGATGCCTCCGAGCGGGTGAAGGGTCGTGACGACACCAGCTTCGCGTTCGATATCGCCCGTGACACCACCAAGGAGGGGACGTACCCGATCGTCCTGGTCTCCTACCTGGTGGCGTGTGCCGAGTACGACGACAAGGCCAAGGCGGAGCTGGTGAAGGCGTACCTGTCCTACGTCATCAGCGAAGAGGGGCAGCAGACGGCGGCGAAGAACGCCGGGTCGGCGCCGATCTCCGACGAGTTGCGGTCGCAGTTGCAGTCCGCGATCGACGGTATCTCCGCCAGCTGAGGGTGAGTGACCTCGGCTGCCCGGGCGGGGCGGTTTTCCCAGGTCGCCGCCCCGCCCTCGGCCGGGCCTTTCCGATGATCCGCCCCGATGATTCGCCGGCCACGCGCCGGTCGATGCCCGGCCGGCCGTCGGTGTCGCGGTTCCCCGGCGGCTCCGTCGAGGAACTGCCGAGGTTTGCCGATCCGGCCAATCGACGATTTCCGCTGCGGTTTCCGCCCGGCCCGCCGGGACGACGATCCGCCGTTCTTCCGCCGGTCATTTCGCCGCCGCCGTCCGATGGAAAGGACTGATTGGTGTCCGCACTCGAACAATCGGTGCGCCCACGAGCCCGGATGCGCACCGGCGATCGGATCTTCGCCGGGCTGTCCACCGGCTCCGGCGTGCTGATCTTGGCGATCCTGGCAGGGGTCGCCGCATTTTTGGTGGTCGAAGCGTGGCCGGCGGTCGTCGCCCCGGCCGACGAGGTGCCGGGCGGGGCGGGCGTCACCGTGTACATCTGGCCCCTGCTGTTCGGCACGCTGCTGTCCGCCGCGCTGGCGTTGCTGATCGCGGCCCCGCTGGCGGTGGCGATCGCCCTGTTCATCACGCACTACGCGCCGCGGCGGCTGGCGCACGGCCTGGGCTATGTCGTCGACCTGCTCGCCGCCGTGCCCAGCATCGTCTACGGCCTGTGGGGTATCGCGGTGCTCGCGCCGGCCACGGTGGACGCCGGTGCCTGGCTGTACGAGAACCTCGGCTGGATTCCGCTGTTCGCCGGACCACCGTCGTCGACAGGGCGCACCATGCTGGTCGCCGCGCTCGTGCTGGCGGTCATGGTGTTGCCGATCATCACCGCGGTGGTGCGGGAGGCGTTCCTGCAGACACCCCGCCTGTACGAGGAAGCGGCGCTGGCGCTGGGCGCCACGCACTGGGAAATGATCAAGATGACCGTGCTGCCGTTCGGCCGGTCGGCGATCATCGGCGCGTCCATGCTCGGCCTGGGCAGGGCGCTCGGCGAGACCATGGCGGTGGCCATGGTGCTGTCCGTCTCCGGCGGGGTGAGCATCAACCTGATCAGCCGGAGCAACCCGTCGACCATCGCGGCCACCATCGCGCTCGACTTCCCGGAGTCGACGGGGATCGCGGTGAACACCCTGATCGCAGCGGGGCTGGTGCTGTTCGCCGTCACGTTCGTGGTCAACATGCTCGCCCGGGTCGTGATCAACCGGCGGCGCGACTTCTCCGGAGCCGACCGATGAACAGTCCGCGCACCAGTGTTCAGCCGTCCGATTTGTCTGCCGTCTTGTCCGAGCGACCGTTCACACAAGGCTCGTTGCCGCGCTATGCGCCGGGGGTGACGCTGGCCGCCGCGATCGTCGTCGGCGGCGTCCTGCACCTGTCCGGCGTAGCCAGCGGGCTGGCAGCCGTGGCGGTCGTCGTGCTGTACGCGGTGGCGATCTACGGCTGGTCGTTGGCCGTGGAGGGGGCGCGCAAGGCCAAGAACAGAGTGGTCACCACGGTGGTGACGGCGGCGTTCCTGCTGGCGCTGCTGCCGTTGATCTCGGTGGTGATCACGGTGGTCGGCAACGGCGTCGGCCGGCTGGACGTCGAGTTCTTCACCTACTCGATGCACGGCGTCGTCGGGGAAGGCGGCGGGGTCTACCACGCGATCATGGGCACGCTGCTGATCACCGCGCTGGCCACCGTCATCTCGGTGCCGGTCGGCATGCTGTGCGCGATCTACCTGGTCGAATACGCCAAGGGCAAGCTCGGCCGGGCGATCACGTTCTTCGTCGACGTGATGACCGGCATCCCGTCCATCGTGGCCGGCCTGTTCGCCTACGCGCTGTTCGCGCTGATCTTCGGGCCCGGGGTGCGGATGGGCGTGATGGGTGCCGTCGCGTTGAGCGTGCTGATGATTCCGATCGTGGTGCGCTCCACCGAGGAGATGCTCCGACTGGTGCCTGCCGAGCTGCGCGAGGCCGCCTACGCGCTGGCGGTGCCGAAATGGCGCACGATCGTCAAGGTCGTGCTGCCAACCGCGGGCGCGGGCATCGCCACCGGTGTCACGCTGGCGATCGCCAGGGTGGTGGGGGAGACGGCGCCGCTGCTGGTCACCGTCGGCATCACCACCGGGGTGAACATGAACCCGTTCGACGACCGCATGGCCACCCTGCCGGTGTTCGCCTACCGGCAGTTCATGAGCCCGGGCCTCCCGCCGGAGCCCGCCATCGACCGTGCGTGGACCGCGGCGCTGCTGCTGGTCGCCGTCGTCATGCTGCTCAACCTGGTCGCGCGGCTGATCTCACGGTTGTTCGCCCCGAAGGCCCGTGCCTAAGCGGCCGTCGGCGGCGCACGGAAACCGGCATCAGACACGAACGAAGGACGGGAAGCACAAGTGGCTAAGCGAATCGACGTCGCCGACCTGAACATCTACTACGGCGAGACCTTGGCGGTGCAGGACGTCTCGATGTCCATCGAGCCACGCTCGGTGACCGCCCTGATCGGGCCGTCCGGCTGCGGGAAGTCGACGTTCTTGCGTTCGCTCAACCGCATGCATGAGCTGATCCCCAAGGCGAGGGTGGCAGGCAAGGTCATGGTGGACGGTCAGGACCTGTACGCGCCGGACGTGGACCCGGTCGCCGTGCGCAGTCAGATCGGGATGGTGTTCCAGCGGCCCAACCCGTTTCCCACCATGTCGATCTACGACAACGTGGCGGCGGGGATCAAGCTGAACGCCAAACGCATGCGCACAAGCGAGCTGGACGAGATCGTGGAGCGGTCGCTGCGGCAGGCCAACCTGTGGGACGAGGTCAAGGACCGGCTGGACAAGCCGGGCACCGGCCTGTCCGGCGGGCAACAGCAGCGCCTGTGCATCGCCCGCGCCATCGCGGTGCGGCCGGACGTGCTGCTGATGGACGAGCCGTGCTCGGCGCTCGACCCGATCTCCACCCAGAAGATCGAGGATCTGATCACCGAGCTGAAGGCCGACTACACCATCGTCATCGTCACGCACAACATGCAGCAGGCCGCGCGGGTCAGTGACACCACGGCGTTCTTCAACTTGCGCGGCATCGGGCAGCCCGGGCAGCTGGTGGAGATCGGCGACACTGCCACGATCTTCTCCGCCCCCGCGAACAAGGCCACCGAGGACTACATCTCCGGACGCTTCGGCTGACCGGCCGGTTTGCAGGTGCTGCCCGGCGAGCGGCGGCGCTGTCGCCGGGCCACGGCTGGCACGGACCCTGTCCCGGTCAGGCGGACACCGGCAGGTACCGGCGGGTCGGTTCGCGGTCGTCGACCTTCACCCGGCCCAGCAGGGTGAGCACGTCGAGGTGCGCGTCCACCTCGACGACCGCGGACATCTGATGCTCGGCCGCCAGTTCCTCCAGCCGCCTGCCCTTGCGGGTCCACGGCATGGCCCTGGCGACGTCGTACGCGGTGCGCGCACCCGCCCGCAGCTCGTTGAGCACCACGTCGAGCCGTTCTCGATGGTGGTCGAGCAGTTCCGCGGCCCGCCGGTGCGAGCTTTCCGTGACCGGCCCGTGAGCGGGCAACAGCAGCGCGTCCGGCTGGGCGAGCGTCAATTTCAGCGATCGTAGGAACGACCGCAGCGGCCGTTTCTCCGGGGCCCACTCGAACCCCAGCGACGGCGTGATGTGCGGAAGGATGTGGTCGCCGGAGAACAGCACGCCGGCGTCGGCGTGACGGAAGACGACGTGACCACGGGTGTGGCCGGGCGTGTACACGGCGTGCAACGTGCCCTCGGCCAGCTCGATGGTGTCCCCGTCGTACAGCCATCCGTCGGGGAGGCCGTAGGGCATGTCGGCTTCGCGCTCCGACTGGAAGTCCAGTTCGCGGATTCGCTCGGCCAGCTCGCCGGCGCCGCAGCGCACCAGCCACTCCGCGTGGTTGGGGAACCGGCTCGTGCTGGCGAAGTAGGACTCGATGCTGTGCCGCTCCTCCCAGCCGAGCAGCAGCCGGGATCCGAGCTCGTCGCGCCACTGGTACGCCTGCGTGTAGTGGTCCCAGTGATGGTGGGTCGCCAGGCACAACCGGATGTCGGAGATGCGGTGGCCGAGCTGCCTCAGCGCCGCGGCCATCGCGCGCTCGGTCTCCGGCGAGGCCCAGCCGGGGTCGATCAGCACCAGGCCGTCACGGCCTTCCAGCACGTAGGCGTTGACTGTGGTGAGGCCTTCCATCGGCAGGGGCAACGGCACGCGATGCACGCCGGGGACGACCGGGTGCGCGCCGGGCTCGGTCCAGTCCTCCGGCTGCGGAAGCAGACGTGACATCACCCCTCCTTGACGGAGTCGATTCTAGTGCTGGTTCAGCAACGACCGCTCGCCTCGTGGTCAGCGTCACCGCCGACGTGGTGGTGGTCTCTCGATCGAGCGACACTTTTGAATTTGAATTCAGCGCGCTGGACCGGTGCCGACCTGCCATCGGCCGTACAAGCGTGCCGGTTGGAGGTGGGGGTGACCGGTTTCGGTCACGGTCTGCACGAAGCGGGCGATCCCCGGACGGCGGGGCTGCTCCGACGGCCACTGTGCCGTCGACTACGGCTTCCAGGGCGATCCCCGGACGGCGGGCCGCTCCGTGATGTAGATCGGCTCGCGCGCTTCGGCGGCGGGGCGATTCCCGGACGGCGGGGCTGCTCAGCTCGAGGACATGATCGAGCATCTGCCCGAGCGGGCGATCTCCGGGGCGAGGGGGCTGTTCCGAGCCCGCGGTGGCCACCGAGCGGCTGGTCCAGGGCGGTTCCCGGGCGATGGGGCTGTTCCAGATCGCTGCCGAGCTGAACGTGGCGGCGGCGCGGACGGGCGCCGAATGCGGTGGCCGCCCAGGTGCGGGAGCTGCCCGGACGACACCTGACGGTCGACGCCACCGGCGCGGGCGCGGCAATCCTCCAGCGGCGTCGGCATTCCGTGGCAGTGGCGGCGCGGCTTCGCCGTGACCGGCCGCATCCGCCGGGCTGCTGGCCTGCATCCGCCGGGCTGCCGGCCCGCATCGGGAAGAGTTCACGCAGCCGGTCCCCGCAGGTGCGGAGGATGCGGAACGCGCCAGGATCGTTACCGAGCAGCTGGACCGCTGTCTCTCCCCGTCCCCGCCGGTGCGGAGATGCCCACTGATCGACGGTGGCGACGTGTGGATCGTGGCCCCCGCCCCCGCAGGTGCGGAGATGCCCATCCGCGGACTGGTCTCCGGCCGTGGCTCGCCTGTCTCCCCCTGCGGGGGCGGAGGATGCGCAGGGGAACCCGCCGGTGAGCACGTCGACGAGTGTCTCCCCCTGCGGGTGCGGAGGATGCCGTCCCACATGATCACTGCTTGGCCGCCGCCTTGTCTCCCCCTGCGGGGCGGAGGATGCCCTGGGGGCGATGACAGTCCGGGCGATGAGCTCTCTCTCCCTCCCCCCGGCAGGTGCGGAGGATGCTGCGCCGGGCAAGCCGGCTACCGACGCAGCCGACCTGCGCACAAGGACCGTTTTCCGGACGAAGTGAGCCGATGGGGGCGTTCCGCACGTGTTCGTGGTGGCCAACCGTTCCGGCGACGAGGGAGCGTGCGTCATCGAGGACACCATCATCGCGACGACGGAACCCGACTCGGACCTCCCGCCGTGTGCGGTCCGCGGCTGCCCGTGGCGCGGCGCGTGCCCATGGCACCCGCACGGCGATCTGGAGGTGGACGACTACGTCGACAAGGTGATGCGCATGCGGCCGTTCGGTGCCGGTCGCAAGCTGAAGCGCCTGCGTGCCCGATACGAGACGCGTTACGTCGTGGAGTCCGAGGTCGTCACGACGACGATCGAGCAGCGCAGGCACGAAGAGCCCCGGCGGCGGCGTTCGATCCGGATCGTGCATCCGAAGCCGGAGAGCTACTCGATCTACGACCCGCCCGCTCCCGGGGATCTGGCTCGCGCCCGCCTGCGTATCCGCGACGAGGACACCAGGACCGAACCGCGGTGGAAGCGGTTGCTGGAGCTCGAGGACGAGCTGCGGTCGGCCGAGAACTCCACCACCGAAGATGGACCGGAGGACTGGTGGGAGCTGCCCGGTCTCGACGACGAGGACGAGCACGCCGATCCTGCCCAGCTCCACAAGTCACGTTGGCAAGACGACGAGCACACGGAGGACGAGGCGACCCGGCAGCAGGCGCCGTGCGCGCCGGAGTTCACCGACCGGCCGACGGCTGACCATGCTCGCCCCACGCCCGCGCTGCTGGCCAACATCACGCCCACGGTGCTGTTCGAACAGGCCCAGCGCAAGCGGGCCCAGCGCGCGCAGTCCGGTCATGGGTCGGGCGAACAGGCGAGCAGGAAGACTGCGCAATCGGACCGCAGGCGGGGCGGGGCAAGCGAACGGGCCGCTCCGGCCGAGGATGGGCGGCCGTACGGGCAGGCCAGGCGGGAGCACGGGCGCGAGCCGTGGCCGGTCGAGCGAACGCTGTGGACCCCTGCCGAGCACATCTTCGGCAACGGCCGATGGGGGCTGGTGCGCAAGCCGGGAGACCGGGCGCGGTGGACGCCGCTGGGCAAGATCTTCGGCAACGGCCGATGGACCTTCGCCAGGACCCGGACCGGCGAATTCGAGCAGGCGGGACATGTGCCCGGCCAGGCCAGGCATGCCCGCGGGGTCGAGATCGAACAACCGGACGTCACCGCTTGGGTCGTCACCTACTCGCAGGCCGGGCGGAATCGAACCCGGCAGCGCCGAATCCGCCGTCGAGTGCGTATTCCGGCCGGTATCGCCGGGTGAGGGTGACCCGAGAAAACTGAGGAAGACGAACATGCCAGGGCCCGTCGCCGGCCCGGGCTTTTCCTGTGCGGGCACCGGACGGAGTAGCTGCCTCCCGAGCGAGCCCGACTGCTTCCTTCCGTGTTCCGACGTCGATCACGGTGCCCGTGGATTTCGCCGCACGTCAGGCACGTCAGACGAAGCACTGTATACATCCGATCGGGTGGTGGCTGCGGTCTTGACAGTCGTGGGAAACGCGCTGATCAGCCGCGGTTGACGCCGTTTGACAGTCAACAGTCGCCGCGCGGGGGCTTCTGACGGCGGAGAAATTCGCCAGTCTTGCTCGCGACCACGGCGGTGGTGCGGAAGGGCCTGACCGGAGCGTCGGGCCGGCACCGGAAGCGGGAGGTCCGATGGAAGCCGGCGTGATGACGGGAGCGTGCCACAGGGGCGGTAGCCGGGCCAACGGCTCCGGTGCCGATCACCGCGTTCGTTGTCGTCGCGCCGGAAATCTGGTGACGACCGGCGGCTGGTGTGCGGGAACCGCAAGCAATGCCGTCCGGTCCAATGCCGGCAACGACAGCCGGGCATGCGCTGCCGGGAAAGCTGCCGGCCAGCAGCCGTGAATCGTCCCGAACAGGCGGACGCCAGCTTCCGCCGAGCAGAAAGGAAAACCCATGACGACACCGGCAACACGACAGACGACATTCCCCCGCCGCAAGCCTGCGGGCCCTGGTGGGGGCGGTCGCGGTGGCCGCCAGCGCGGTCACCCTGGTGATGGCCGCGCAGCCGGCCGCCGCTGCACAGGAGCGGAACGGCAAATGCGAGACGGGCGAATTCTGCTACTTCTACAACTCGGACCAGAAGGGTTCGGTCTCCGACCACAAGTCTTCGGTGCCCAACCTGGGCGACAAGCAGCCCTCCTGCTACGAGTTCAAGGGCGAGGGCAACGGCAAGGGCCGGTGCATGAAGAACAACGCCGCGTCGTTGTAGAACACCGTCACCGGCAAGCCGGTGACGGTGTTCTACAACAGCAACTACGCGGGGGCGAGCCAGACCATCAAGCCGGGCCAGAAGGTCAACCTGAACGCTACGCTGAAGAACAACAACGCCAGCCACCGCATCGGCGGCTCCAGCAGCCCGTACTGGCTGCCGTTCCCGTGCGGGGAGAAGTGGGACGCGGGCACGCGAACCGGCCACAACCCGCAGAACGCGATCGACTTCAACCACTACCCGCAGGACGACGGCTGGAAGGTGTACGCGTCGGCGCCGGGCACAGTCAGCAAGGTGGCCAACCTGGGCAACACCTCCTACGGCCGGTACATCGTGATCGACCACGGCAATGGCAGGCAGACCCTGTACGCGCACCTGAAGACGCAGAACGTCAAGGTCGGCGACAAGGTGACCGAGAAGACGTTCATCGGCCGGGTCGGCAGCACCGGTGGGTCGACCGGGCCGCACCTGCACTACGAGCAGAAGGTGAACGGCACCGTGGTCAGGGCGACGTTCAAGGACGGCAACCCGGTCTACTGGGGGCACACCACGCTGCAGCGCAAGACGCACTGCCCGTGAGGTGAGAACGCACTCAGCTGGGGCGGATGGCCTGGGGCCGTCCGCCCCTGTGGCGTGTGGTGCGCAGCTTTGCGCAGCGACGAAGCCCGGGGGTGCCGGTCGCTGCGGCGCGACTGCGTTTGCGCGCCGGTTGACGGTCGTGGTGACCGGCTTGGCTGGCTGGCTGTTCCGTTCGGTGCTGGGAGGGCTGGTTGTGCTGGTGGCGGCTGTTCGCGGTGTGTTGGTGGCGGCGAGCCTGGGATCACCGTGCCCGCGGATGACGCAGCGCTGACATGTGGCAGCCGGATCGCGAGTGTGCGCTGATGATGCAGCGCGGCTGAGCCGACGGCTGCTGAGCACCGTGCGCACCGATGGTGCGGCGGTCGTGTCCGTGGACTGATCGCCGTGCGCGCCGACGACACAGCGGCCGGGGCGATTCCGGCTCGCCGTCGGTGGCCGCGGGCCGGCCTACTTGCCCTGTTCCAGCAGGTGCAGCAGCAACGCCTGCTGCGCGTACAGGCGGTTCTCCGCCTGCTGGTAGATGATCGACCGCTCGCTGTCCACCAGGTCGGCGGAGATCTCGTAACCGGCGTGGATCGGCATGTCGTGCATGATCCACGGGTCGGCTCCGCCGAGGTTCTGCCTGTTGAGCTGGTACGGCGTCATCACTTCGATCCGCCGGCGCTTCTCCTCCTCGTAGGCCGGGTCGGAGAAGAACTCCATGTCCACCCAGGTGTCGGTGTAGACGAAGTCGGCCTCGGCCGCGGCTTCGGCCAGACTCGCCCGTTCCTCGATCAGCCCGGTGCCCGCCGTGCGCTCCAGCACGCCCGCCGCCATCGCCTGCTCGTTGGCGATCGGGGTCACCAGCAGCAGCCGGACACCCAGCGCGGCGCACCCTTCGATCAGGCTGTTCGCCACGTTGTTGTGCACCCCGACATAGCACAGCGTGGTGCCTTCGAGCTTGCCGTTGACCTCGGCGATGGTAAGGAAGTCGGCCAGCGCCTGCGACGGGTGGTGCTGGTCGTCGCAGCCGTTGATCAGTGGCACCTGGCTGTTGTCGGCCATGGCCTTCAACGTGCGGTTCGAGCGCACCCTGGCCATGATGATGTCGCAGTTGCGCGAGACGTACTGGGTCTCGTACTCGACCGAGGTGATCGCGTAGTTGGTCTTGTGCCAGTCCAGCACCACCGAGTAGCCGCCCATGCGCGCGATCGCTGCCTGGTACGACAGTGACGTCCGGGTCGAGGTCTTCTCGAACAGCAACACCAAGCCGCGACGGTGGGCCGCCGAGTGGTACTGCTCCGGATTCTCCTTGATCCGGCGCGCCAGCTGCAGGATGTGCTGCAGCTCGTCGGGGGTCAGGTCGCTCAGTTTCAGTACGTGCCTCGGCATGTCATCCTCGCGTAGACGGCTGAATCGGCGTTGCGCGCGGTTTGGGGCAACGACAAGCGTAAACGGGAAATCGCGTGGTCGTACAGCGGTTTGCCGGCCACCGTGGCGATCGGCACGCGTTCGGCCAGGCAGATCCGAGGCAGGCACACGAGCGAAGGCGCGGCAGCGTCGGAATTCCTCCGACCGGTGACGTGTGGTTGTGGGCCGGACGCGACACGGGGATCGGACGAACGGTCGTCGTCCGATCCCCGTGTCGTTCAAGCCGTGCCGGTGTGGTGGTGTGTCCTCCTGCGGATCACTCGCCCCCGGCGAGCACCGGGGCCATGTCCGCGTACAGCCGCTGCTCGGTGAACCGGCCGTCGGAGGTGACGGAGGTGAACAGGCACGCGGGGATGCTCACCACGCGACCTCCCTTGAGGTGGTAGGTCACGCGCACCTCGGCCAGGGTGTCCGTACCGCCGTCGTCCTTGGCGGATTCGAACCACGTGACGACGGAGTGCTCGATCTTCTCGCACTGCGCCAGCACCGAGCCGAGCGCCGCCGCCGCGGTGTCCCGGCCGGTGATCGGCTCCTGGTTGCCGAAGGTGAATCTGATGTCGTCGGCCATGAACGACATCGCCTCGTCGAATTGTCCGGAGTCGACGAGGCGCATGAATTTCTCGACCTGCGATCGGGCGGCCGATGTGTCGGTCATGCGTTGCAACCCCCACATAGACGGAATCGGAAATGGTGGGCCCATAGATTACCGACGGGTGTGGCGCCGGATACACCGCCTCCTCGTGAACGAACCTGGCCGTTCGGGTGAATCGTGAGGCGGTATTGACTGCGTTCCGTGATCACCAAGGGAAAGGCCCGCATCGATTCGGTGGCTGTTCCGAAGCAGTGCGCTCGTGCGTGTGAATCAGGCCAACGCGGTCATGGCCTCCCAGCCGCGGTCGGCCACTTCCGGCTTGGCGCACGTTCCGCTGTCGCCGGTGTCCCGGTGGAGCAGTGGCTCGCTGTTGCTGTCTTGTCGACTGTCGCGGTTGGCCACTTCCGGTTCGGTGCACGTTCCGCTGTCGCCGGTGTCCCGGTAGAGCAGCAGCTCGCCCCTGCCGTCTTGCTGACTGACGCCGGGGGAGCAGAGTCTCGTCACCCACGGCGCAGCCGCCTGCTCTGGTCACTGCCACGGGGCGCCGGTCCATGCTCACTGGGCCACCCGTACGACGCTAGGACTGGTCCGCCGGTGCGGTGCTGCCGCGCCTGTCGCCGCTGTCGTCCGTGGTGGGCGGGAGCATCTTCGAGTCGGGCGTGGCTCGATAGGCGTCCAATGCGGACAGGCCCGGCCGGAATCGCGTGCTGACCAGTTCGCTGACCAGCTGCCACATGGCCCGCTCGTCCTCGAGCTTCGTCGGCAGGGACAGCCCGAGGGAAGTGGCCAGCGGCAGGCGGCCAAGATTCACCATGGCGCGCACGGCGCCCGCCCATTCGTCGGTGGCGACGACGGCGAGCCGGTACCAGATCGCGGCGAGCACCGGCAGGACGAGCAGGGCGGGCACCGCAAGCCACGGGCGATCGACGGCGCCGACGGCCAGTGAGACGGCGATCGCCACGGTCACCAGCAAGTGCCCGTAGAGCAGGCTGACGAAGAAGTCGACGCTCATCCTGGCGTCGTCGGTCTGCTTGCGAGCCGGCTCGTCGACGGCGGCGTTCAATTCGTGCCACAACACCTGCGAATCCAGCCGGAACCGGTCGTAGCCGTATTCCTCGAAGCGCCGGATGGCGTTGCCCAGCCTGGTCGGGGCTACCTGCTGGTCGTCGACCGGGTAGCGGTACAGCCGCTCTTCGAGCAGGGCGAGCCACACCGCGCCCTTGCGGATGTCGGTGTCCACATAGCGGCGGGTGACCGGGTGCGCGCGGAATTCCGCCAGGGCGGACCGTTCCGTGTCGGTCAGCACCCCGGCGCGTTCCTTGGCGACGAGTGATGCAGCGTCGAGGCGGTTGCGCAGCAGGTGCTTTTCCGCCAAGTGGCGACGGCGGCCCGCTTGCGCCAGCCGCTCCGGCCAGCCCAGGTAGCCCTCGAGCACGCGGTACAGCGGCGTCTGCAGCGCGGCCAGGACCAGCCCGAGCACGGCGGTGGCGATCAGCACGAACAGCGCGGCCCTCGGGGCGTCGACACCGAGCCCGGTCAGCTCGGGCGCCGCGACGAAACCGAAGATCAGCACGTTGATCAGGCTGGGCAGGATCCAGCCGACCAGCAGCGCGCGCCCGCCACCGAGGGCTCCCTGCAGGATTCCGGTCACGCGGCTACCTCACGTTCCCTCTCTTGCGGCGGAACAGCCTGCGATACCACGGCTCGCGCAGATCGGGGTACGGGCGGGGAACGTCGCCACGTGCGCCCTGCGGATGCGCCTCCGCCGATCCGGCCATGCGCAGCGCCGGCCCGGGCGGTTGGTCTCCGACCCAGGCGGGTGGGTCTGGCGGTGGTGCGGACGGCGGGGGCACTGCGCCGTCGGCTTCAGACTGGTCCGGTACCCGCGGAGTCGCCAGAGCCGGTCCCGGCGGGACGTCGGTGGCCCCGTCCCCAGGACGCCGGTCGACTCCACCTTGCTGGTCCGACCCACGGAAAGCCGGCCCGGGCGTGCCGCCGCCGGGCATCGGCGGTGTGTCCGGCGAAGCAAGGCCGGAAGCGCCGAGCGGTGGCCCTGGCGGAACCCCCCGGGGCGCCGGGGGACGGGTGGTGCGGGGGCCGACCGGAGGCGGCGGATCCGAAGCTTGAAGAGAGGGACCCGGTGGGGGAACCTCGTGCTTTTGCGACGGTGGCCGTGGGTCCTGCCCGGAACCAAGGACGGAGGTGTCGTCGGATGTCTCCGCCGCGCCGTCCGCCCGGTCAGGTGGGGGTGCCAAGCCTTCCGGTTCGGGTGGAGGCGGGATGGTGAGCGCGGGGCCGGGCGACCGCGCCTGTTCCTCGGCCAGAAACTGCAGGAGCTCACGCGCGTCGGGCCTCGCATCCTGCGGGGAATCGCCGGACGCTTGGTCCGTCCCGGTGACGTCCTGCGCAGCGTCCTCCCCGGTTCGGCTGCTCCCCGCGGCCGGCTTCTCGTCCGTGCTGTCGGCTCGACTGCCCTCCTCCATGAGTGCAGACCGTACCGGCCGCGCCCCCACCCGCCGCGGAAAACGAGGATGCGTCATGCATTTTTCGCAGTCAGCGGGCCTTCCCGGCGGTCTCGTGGTGATTCATCGGTGGCTGTCCCGCTGGCGTCCGGCCTCCGGCGGCAGTTCGTTCAGCACGTAATGCACCAGCTCGTGCGATACGGCCAGCGTGGTGGCCTTGTGGCCCCCCACGACGGAATCGGTCGCCTCGGCCAGCGGCAGGTGACGGCGAGTGTGCTGGGCGGTCATGGTCGGCTCTTCTCCGGCATTCGGTCATCGTCCGCCGATACAGAGGGCCGGCGGCATCCAGCGGCCTACGTATTTCCAGCCGGATGTGCCGGGGCCGAGAGGGTGCGAACGGCCGAGGTGGTGCCTGGCTACTTGGTGACGCGGATGATCCCGCGCGCGCCACGCTCCGCGTCGGACATGACGTGGTCGACGACGGGGTAGTGGCCCGCTTCCGGGAAGGTGAGCTCGACGAAACCGCCCTGGGCGGGCAGCAGGGGAAGAACCTGGGCTCCGGTGCCGGTCGCCGGTGCCGACGGCGAACCGACCAGCCACCGGCCCTCACTCCACACCCGGTCGAACTGCCCGCCCACGACATGGAAGGACAGCGGCCGGTTGGGGCCTGCGTCGAGCACCCACAGCCGCACTCGCTCGCCGACTTTCGCGGTCAGGGGCCGGTGGGCGTACTGGTGCGGGTACCCGTTGAAGACCACGGCGTCCGGCTTGCCTTCCTGGATGGCAGCCACGTCCGGGGTGCCGCCCTGCGGGCCGAAGTACATCTCCGACTGCACCAGCACATAGGAGCGGTCGACGGGTGGCAGGTCCGGTGGCTCGATGACGACCGCGCCGAACAGCCCGGCCGCGATGTGGGTGGACATGGGTTCGGTCGAGCAGTGGTACATCCACACCCCGGCGCGTTCGGCGGTGAACGTGTAGGTCAGCGACTCGCCGGGGGGAATGGTGCGCATGGGGCGGTCCGGTGCGAGTGCCCCGGCGTGGAAGTCGATCGAGTGCCCGATCGTCCCGTCGTTGACCAGGGTGATCTCGAAGCGGTCGCCGACCTGGCCGCGCAGGATCGGCCCCGGGACGGTGCCGTTGTAGGTCCAGACGGTTTGCCGGACCCCCGGCGCGACTTCCCGCTCGGTCTCGGTGATCACCAACCGCACCCGATGGACGCGACCAGGCGGCAAGGCCGGGAGGCGTGCGTCTCGCGCTCGGAAGTCCTCCGGCGGCGTCGCGCTCGGGTCGACCGTGGCGCGCGGACCGCCGTTGCCGCTTCCGGTGTGCTTGCCGGTGCCACGGGCACCGCCGGGCGACGTCGTGCCGTGCTGCATGCCGGTGACCCGGATGGTCAGCACCATGCCCATCTGGCGGTGCCCCGCCACCGAGCACCATCCCTCGATGTCCCGGCCGGCCACGCCGACGTCGACGACGGCCGTTTCCCCGGGAGCCAGCCTGCCCGACTTGGCCCCGGTGTCCAGTACCAAGTCGTGCACGTCGCCTGCCGAGGCGTTCCGCACGGTGATGACCAGGCGGTCGCCCGCCGGGACCTCGATCGTGTCCGGCGTGAAGCGCATTCCGGCCGCCTTGACTTCGACGGTGGTCGTGTGGCCGGTCGGCGGGACGCCGTTGGCGGCGGACGTGACCGGGCCGTCCAACGCGGCCGGGTCGAGCGCGGCACCGGTGGCGGCGGCGACCAGCACCGCGGCCAACCCGGCGATGGCGACCCCGCTCCGCCGGGTGGATGCCCGAACCGGTTCGACCGGCCGGGCAGGCACCACGTCGTCCCGCGCCGCCGCCCTGGCCAGGCGGGAAGCCCGTATGGCGGCGAACAGGATCGGGACGAAACTCACCAAGGCGCCCAGCACCAGCATGGACACCACGACGCGGATCAGGCTGGGTACCGGCAACGCGCAGACGATCGTGCCCACGTTGGTCATGACCAGGCGCGCTGGGCCACCCGTGTCGACCACCCGGTTCGCGGCGCGTACCGGGGAAGGCCCGCCGCCGAGCACGACCGGGACCAGGTACGACAACGCACCGATCAGGATCTGCGCAACGAAGCCGACCGCCAGCAGCGGCGTGACCTCGCCGATGAGCGCGTCCAGCTCGGTGAACCCGGTGGCGGCGGCTCCCACCGTCACCACCACCAAGCACCCCGCCAGCCAGCAGACCGCGCACAGGATGGACCACGCGGCGAACGACGATGGCGGCTTCACCCGTGCCGACCGGATCGCAGGCAGCGCGAGCACGGTGATCCCGGACAGGTAGCCGAGCAGGCCCACGACGATTGCGGGACGCCAGCCGGCCAGCGCGCCGCCGACGAGAACACCGATGGCGGCGATCAGCACCGGGAGCGCGCGTCGTGCCGCTTGCTCGGCGCCCGCGCCGATCCGGGTGCGCAAGACCGTCGGCCACAAGGTGACCAGGGTGCCGAGCACGGTGAGCCCGAGGAAACCGAGTACGTTCACCGCGATGTGCGCCAGGCGCAGCCGCTCGTGCAGGACACCTCCGTCGTCATAGGCCATCCACGTGCCGAGGACGGCACCGGCCGGCAGCAGCAGTCCCGCGGCGACGTAGTACCGGACGGTCGGGGCGAACCGATTGCCCAGCGCCCGGCGGATCTGGCGGGCGAGCAGAACGGCGTGCCACACCACCGCGGTCACGACCAGCGACACGCCGGCAGCGGTGAGCGGCCACACGCCGCTGAGCATGCCGACGACAAGGACCGCGACACCGCCGTTGAACAGAATCAGCCGGGCGGTCTGTTCGCGCCGCGGGGTCGGCGGGCGGCGCAGCAGCGTGTCGGCGAAGTAGCGGCTCCACACCAGAACGGCGTGTCCCGCGGCACCCAGCACCAGCAGGTGGATCATCAGCCAGCGCGGCTCCGGGACGAACGGGTGCACCAGGGTGGCCACCGCCGCCATGACCAGCCAGCCGACGGTCGGCAGATCCCGCATCGGCCAGAACCCACGCACCGTCATGCCGCACCTCGTTTCGTGCCGCCGCGAAGAACCGACCACGCGACCACGGCGAGGAAGCCGACCAAGGACAGCACGGTGACCACCCCGCCGGCCTGCCAGGCGAGCCTGATCCCGAGGGCGTCACCGAGCCACAGCCGCACCACCAGCCCGCCGTGCAGAAGGAGCAACGGCAGATACATGCCGCGATGAAACGGCAGCGGGATCCTCGCCACCGCGGGCAGGACGACCGGCGCGTGGGCCATCACCATCGACATGGCGAACCCGAGGAACACGGCGTGTGCCGTGGCGTCACGGAGTGCTTCGGCCAGGGCGTCGGACACCGTGGACCGGCCCGCCACCAGCCACAGCCCGGCGGCCACCGCCAGCCACGCCTGACCGGCGAGCATGGCCAGGGCCATGAAACGGGCCGGTCCCCGGGCACGCACGGTGCGGCGGGCGACGTCGTGCCGGATCAGCCACACCGCCACACCGGCGAGGGCGATGCCGAAGCAGAACGTGAAGACGGGCCACAGCAGGGCGATCAGGGCACCACAGGCCACGGCTGCGGCCCCGAGCACCAGCATGCGGCCCGCCTGCGGCGGCATGTGCAGTGCGGCCAGCTCGAGCCGTTCCCCGGCGATGGTGAGCACCAGGAAACCGGCCAGCCACGGCACCAGTTGCCCGACGGGTACGCCGCCGAGCAAGCAGATCGCTGCGCCGAGCGCGAGCACCGCGCCGAGGCCCTGCACCTCGACCGCTTGGTCGTGGCGGCGCTGCCACAGCACGACGTAGACGGCGACCAGCGCCGCTGCGCCGAGCACGAGCAGGAGCGCACCCGCGTCTCGGGCGTGCGGCGCGAGCATGAGCAGAGCACCCGTGGACAGGAGTGCAGGGGCGCAGAACGCGGCACGTCTGCGGGCCGCGACGGCGCGTTCGAGCGCGATGAGGGTGCCGACGAACCCCACGGTCATGAGCACTCCGTGCGCTTCGGCCGTGCCTTCGCCCGGAATGGGAGACCACACACCGAGCAAGGACAGCGCCCCGTCGAGACCGGTGAACAAGGCGGCTGCGGCAGGAATCGCGAACAACGCTCGCCTGGCTGGCCGGGCGAGCCCGGTGCCCGGTGGCGGCGTGACGGTCTCCGCGGTCATGGGTGGTCTCCGATCCGCAGACGGCAGGCGCCGACTTCGGCGAACGGTTCCAGCTCGACGCCGGTGTCGGCGCCCGCGCGGTGCAGCAGGCCTTCCACCAGGCCTTGATGCACCCCGCACACCACGTCCGGTGCTTCCCGGGCCGCGGCGAGCAGGGGACAGCGGGTGAGCCGCAGCGTGCCCTCGTCGGCCTCGTCCGCTTCGGGGCCGAAGCCCATGCGGTCGAGCACGGACGACACGTCCTTGCGGCGCGCCGGCTGCTCGGCGAGCCGCCGCCCCCAGTCGCGGCCGGCTTGACGGGCGTCCTCGGCCGGGGTGTCGCTGGCCCGCCGGACCGCGCCGGCCA